>QNAD01000047.1 GCA_003641345.1 Candidatus Zixiibacteriota bacterium
ATATCCAATAACACCATCTGGAATTCCCATACTTGTATCTTTTATAAAAGCATTTAAATCAATCGCTGTTGCCTTGACATTTACCAACTTAGCTTCACCTATTTCAACAGATTTCAAGCTTATCGGAGTAGCCTTAGACTGCCCTTTTATTCCTGTAACAGGTCTTAGAGATTGTGGGATTATATTAAGCTTATTCTCAAAAGCAAATTTCCTGTCTATATAAAGGAAATCAGCTCCAGTATCAATCCCGAACCGCCCTTTAATTTTTCCATTCAGGACAATATCAATTTCGACAAGTCCTCTTTCAGGACTAAAAGATAAACCGCCCCCAAATACAGAGGCGGCTATAAAAAAACATAATAATAAAATTTTTATTTTCATTTAAAATCACACTAGTGCTTCAGAGCGTCTCCTGAAATACATCACCAATGTGCCTAATAAAATCAAAATAGTACCAGCCCAAACAAGATTAATAATAGGCTTTTTAGTAATAGTCATAATTAATCGGTCAGGAGGACCTATTTCCATAAGTCCCGGAAAAGTAAATATGACCGCACCTTGACTAGCTTCAATATCTGCAATTTCAACAGAATAATTATTATCATCTCCGAAATTTGCAGGGAAATCTATTTGATTCTGCTTGCCATTTTGGTCAGTTTCATAAACTTTTATCGGTTCCAAAAATTCAGTTGAGCCATTATGTTCTACTTTCAATTTAGCAACAACAGACATGCTGTTTTGTTGTTCACTATGGTCGCCCATCGTGAACCCTTCGAAAGTAAAATTATAATCCTGATATTTATAGGATTCACCCTCTCTAAGTTTTATCCCACGGGAACTACTCAGCTCCTGTACCTGTTCTGGTGAAAAATATAAATCTTCGTCCCAACGTTTAAGAACAAACGGCTTTTTCATAATACCATTCAACCGTTCCGAATAATACAATTGAGGATGGGCATCTTGCTCGCCATCACCTTCATCATAAGTGAGAAGCAATTTATTCATCGGAACTGTTATTTCATTTTCCATGCCTTGATAGCTAATTTTAAGGTCATAAGCTTCTTTAGTTTCACCACGAGGTATTACTAATCTCTCATCGGTTGAATACGCCGAAGAGCCTAAAATCCCCAGAAGCATCAATCCAAACCCAAAATGTGTTAATTGTCCTCCAGACAATTTCCAACGAGAAGGAAGATAACTAAACATCGAGATTAAATTTGAGACAATAAATAGTGAAGCCGAAGCCAAGTAAAGAATATAGGAGTAATCTGTTACATCAAGAACATAACATATTAAAATTGTTAACACAAAGGCACCTAATGACCATTTTAGTTGACCCAATAAATCAGATTTCATCAAATACATAACCAAACCAGTTATAACCAAAGTAAAAACTACTGCAAATGATATCGCTGTTCCTAACACAAAATAGAATAATCCGAATCCTACAACTGCTGATGATATTGAAGAAATAATTAATTTTCTTTTCCAATTCTTAGGCACAAAACCTTTGTAATTCAACAATGGGGCGGCAGTCAAAAAGAGAGCATATAAAATTGCAAATGGTAACGCAAAACTATTATACGTTGCTACATCGGCTGCCCTTGGGTTGTTGGTGAAATAGGTCGTTAGTATCGGCAATGAAGTCCAGAAAAGAACAACAATGCCAAATAAAAACAATAAATTCATCCCTGCAAAAAGAGAAAATTCTTTACCGTAAAAATTATAATTCAAAGGTTTGGATTCAATCTTAGCTGTTCGCATTAAAAACAGAATCAAAGTTATAAAAATATAAAAAGCCAAAAAACCAATAAGATATATGTTAATCCCTAAATCAACAAAACTATGCACGGAAAAATCAGACAATACCCCGCTTCTGGTTATAAATGTTCCATAGATAACCAGAATAAAACCGAAAGCCGCCATCAAAATATTTGTTCTCTTAAGGGCTCCACTACGACGCTCAATAATCATACCGTGTATCAAAGCAAGAGCAATAAACCATGGAATAAACGATGAATTTTCAACCGGATCCCAAGCCCAATAACCTCCCCAGCCAAGAGTCTTATACGCCCAGTACGCACCCAGAATATTGCCACCGGCTAACATCAAAGCGGTAATTGCCGTCCATGGAAATGCTTTTTTTACCCAACTTGAATAATCATTAATAATTAAAGCTGAAATCGCCAATGAGAACGGAATAGCCGCCATAGCATAGCCGATAAAAATTACAGGCGGGTGAACAACCATCCACGGATCATGCAACAAAGGATTCAATCCCAATCCATCAGGAGGAACTCCGCCCAACATAGCAAACGGAGAAAGCGAAGTCATAAGAGTTAAAAAGAAAGCATTGACAGTTGCATAAGCTACCATTGCATAGTTACGATACTGATCTCCATATTTTAAAATGATATATCCAAACAGAGCACTTAAGGTTACCCACAGGACATAAGTTCCTTCCTGCCCTGCCCAAAAAGCAGCTAGCGTGAAAAAGAAAGATAGAGAACGGTCTGAATACTCATAGACATATTTAATTGCAAAATTATAACTGAAGAACAGATAATACAAGTATGCAAACATTAAAATTGCACAACCCGTAAAATAATTATATGCTTTTCTAGCTAAATTTTCATAAGAAGAATTTCCGCGTGCCGTCATAAAAAAAGCAACGCCCGAAATTAAATTAAAGACTAAAGCTAAAAATATTAGCAGATCACCAGGGACATCATATGACATTATTATGCTCCATCTTTATTTGTAGCTTTGTTATGTTTGGTTATATCTTGATAGCCCTCTTCCCCTTCGCCTTGATATTTGGAAGGACACTTGACCAGCATCTGGTCAGCCACAAAGACCTCATTTTCACTTTTACCCTTAAGAACCACCGATGTTGCCTGGTCAAAATTGCCCGGCACAACTCCATAATAAACAACACTTATTGTCTCAGCATTGGTTTTGCTTTCTGATTCGGCGTCGTAAATTGCAAACTCCAATCTTGAGTCTTCAGTATTATAATTTACATCATCAAAATCAATTTTCCCCATAACCTGCACAGTCTTATCAGAGTTACGAGCTTGTTCGATAGTTACATATTGAATAGTTGTTTTAAAAAATGCGGATGCTCCCCATATCATAAAAACAACAATTATTATTCCACCAATAATATACTTGGCTTTCATTTTATCTTTTCCTCAAGCTTTTTTACACTCTTATCAAGACTCATTATAAAATAGAAAAGTCCAACCCAAACTACAAGAGTTACTGCTAATGCAATATAATTTCCATCCATTTTATTTCTAATCCTCCTTTTCGGATTCTATTCTTTCCATTCGTTTCAATCGTTTCGCTAAACTAAACATCCAAAAATATAATACTGTAAAAAATCCCAACGATGAGAAGAAGATCATTCTCACGGCAGGTCCCATAGTGAATTTCATATCAGCATTAACTACTGAATCCTCAGGATGAAGCGACGGGGTCATACGTGGTACAACAAAAATTAAAAAAGGTACTGTCACAAAAGCAAAAATTGAATAAACAGCAGAAAGAGTAGCTTTTCGTTCCTCGATTTCAACAGCTCCCCTAAGAGAAAAATAAGCGGCATAAATTAATAAAAGTATAAAAACCGATGTTTCTCGCGGATCCCAATTCCAAAATGAGCCCCATGTAACTTTGGCAAATATCGATCCGGTTACAGTTGCCAAAATACAGAATATAAAACCTAATCGGGCGGCTTCGGCAGCTTTGTCATCAAAATTTATATCTTTCGTTTTAAGAAATCTAATAGAGTAAATCATAGACATCAAAAAAGCTAATACGCAAATCCATGCCTGTGGGATATGATAATAGAATACCCGACTGGCTTCCCCAATCATTCTCTGAGGAGCAGGAGTAACAAAACTGAAATAAATCATAACTCCCATTCCTAAAAATAACAACCATTTCCACCACATATTAAAAACCAATTCCTTTCACTTTCGGATAATCATTATACACGAAAATTAAAAAAAACCAACAAAATTCGGAGATAAATTGTCCATTTTCTTGTGAAATTTTTCCTAATCTTGCCATACAAATTTAAAAAGCAAACTTGACAAAACTATCATGATAACTGTAAAAGATACAAGAAATTGCAGCTCTGTAGCAATCTCTGTAATTGGCTGATTTTTCAAAGCTTTTTCCGAACCTTTGACCAATACCATAAGTAATGGAAGCATTATCGGAAACGACATTACCGAAAATAAAGCTCCTTTGACAGATGCTCTGGCAATTATTGCCGCTACTAAAGTTGTTGCGGCACAAAGGCAAAAAACGCCTAAAATCAAAATCACAAAAAATACTGGAATATTATCGGTAGGGGCATCAGTAAAAATAAAAAACACAGGCGTAATTACAAAGGTCATAATACACATTAATGTCAGATTGAAAAATAGTTTCCCAAAATATATTGGCTCTGGATCCGCACTAAGTTTTAATGCTAATGATGTGCCAGCCTCCTCTTCACGTATAAATACTTGTGCCAGACCTGACATTGCCGAAAAAAACATCACCACCCAAAATAATGCCGCCAATAATTGGGGTGAAAGGCCGGATTGCCCCAATGAAAAAGAGACTACCGCTAAAGTTGAAATACCAAAAAGTAAAATAGCATTGATAGCGTATTTGGTTCTAAATTCCAAACGCATATCTTTTGCATATACAGCAAGTGTTTTATTAATCAACCCGGAGTTGCCTCTCGACAAGACGGTACTCCTCCTTTTCATTGGTTGCAATAATCACTATTGATAGCGGTTTAAATTCTTCTATTATATTAAAAACAATTTCTTTCCCTTGGTCATCAAGATTCGAAGTAGGTTCATCCAAAAAGAGAAAGCCTGGCTTCTTCAATAACGCCACAGCATATTTTAATCTTTGCTTCATTCCCGATGAATATCCGCCGACATAATCCAATCCTCTACCACCAAGCCCAACTCTATCAAACAAAACTTCAATCTCTTTACCTGTAATATTTAACCCGCTTACTGTTGAAAAAAACTTAAGGTTTTCTTCGGCAGTTAACTGATCATAGAGATTCAGATAAGGTGAAACCAATGCTATTTGAGAGCGAATCTGACTATCGTCCATCGCTTTTTCATCTGAAAAATATTCTACTTTCCCTTTTGTAGGCGTATAAGTGGACAATAAAACCTGAAGTAAAGTTGATTTTCCTGAACCGTTTCGACCAACAATAGCCATCGAATCCCCGGTAGTAAGATCAAAATTAATATCTTTAAGAACTTTGAGGTTCCTAAACCTTTTAAATAATTTTGTCGCTTTTATTCTATACATTAATTATGGAATAACGTTAATAACTACCAATAACCAAACAAAAAGATATTTTGTAATTTTTTTGCAAATAACTATCTTTTAGGGACATTTCGATATAATCTCCGGACTGGAATAGTATATCGAGTCCTATTATCATCGTTAAATTCTACAGTAAATGAATGCTGAAAATGTTTTTCGATTGATTCATCTCTGACAATAATTTTTGCAATAGCAGTATCCCCTGCTTTGATAATTTTGGGGAGCTTAATATCAAAATCGTTTTCTGGTTTATCAATTAAATGAACTTCGTAATCTACGGCACCTTTATTAATAATGTTAAATTCTGAAATTCTCCTCACTGTTTCCGTAAACTGAGAGACATCAATTTTAATCGGGTCAATTAATATTGGTTGAACAATAGTAGGGTCAGGAAGCGGTTCGGAAAGAATCTTAATAAAAAATGCTTTATCCGATGCGTTTGTAAAGAATGAGGGCTTTTTAATAACGTGTCCCTTATACCTTTTGGTATCAAAATATATTTTTAAACTGGTACTATCGCCCGGAGCAAGAATCGTATCCTGAATCGGTGCTCTTGTACAACCACAACCTGGATTAACTTTTGATATTATAAGCGTATCATCGCCTGTTGATTTAATCCAAAAAGTATGACTTACATTGACAGATTGACTGACCTTACCAAAATTAAAAGCTGTTTCTGAGATTTCAAAAGCAGGCTCAGCATGAACAGATGAAATTACGTTTACACCAAAAAACAAAAATATAATAAATATTGAATTTTTCATTTCAACCTATACTATGAGATGAGGCTGAAAAGCCTTGACCATCTAACTTTATTAAAAAAATGAATTGCATTAAAAATAAAAACTCTGGGAACAGATAAGGGATCACTAGCAGAAATTTCCGGAGCAGGATACTCAGAATCATTCCATGACCAATGAATAAGCATCGCTTCACCAAGGATATTGTTATCTGGAACCGCTCCCCAAAAGCGTGAGTCATAAGAGTTATCCCTGTTATCCCCCATCATAAAATATGAGTCACTCGGAACTACATAAGGTCCAAAATTATCTCGCGGTGGCCTTGGATGAATAACTTTAGAGCCATCCGATCTGACATCAATGAATTTTCCGTGTTCTGGAAGTTCAAAAATCTCCCCATTCACATAAAGTGTTTTATCAACAACCTCTATTGTATCATTAGGCACACCGATACATCTTTTAATATATTTTGTAACACCATCACGGGGGAAAATAAAAATAACTACATCACCACGTTCAGGATCTGAAAACCCTGGCAAACGCCAATCAACCAACGGCATCCTGGCTCCATAAACAAATTTGTTTGCTAAAAGAAAATCACCTACCAATAGAGTATCTTCCATTGAAGATGATGGAATTTTATAAGCCTCGACTATTGATGTTTTAATAATAACAGCCAAAATCACAGCAACAAATATCTGTTTGAAATTATCCCAAGCCGTTGCAGATAATGACGATTTACTCATTTATATTCCTTTATTAGTATCAAAATTTTTCTATATCCTTATACGACAAATCATATTCAGAGTTCAAGATAATAACCTCTTATTATTTAAACAACCTCAGAATATCATTATAAGTGACAAAAATTATCAAAGTCATAAGCACCACCATACCTACTTGCTGTGCCCATATCCTTGCTTTCATAGACAAAGGATTACCGCCTCGAATAGCCTCAATTGTCAAAAACACTAAATGTCCGCCATCAAGAACTGGAATTGGTAAAACATTCAACACCGCCAAATTCACAGAAAGCAAAGCCATAAAAAAGAAAAGTGATTGAGCTCCTTTTTCCGCTTCTTTCCCTGACTGCTTGGCAATAAAAATAGGACCGCCAATCATATCGGGAGAAATTTTTCCGGAAACTAACTTGACAACAAATCTAACTGTTTCATATACAATAAGATGAGCTGAGTAAAACCCTCGTTTCACAGATTCCACCAACCCAAAACTTTCATACGATATCACTTTTTCATAAAAACCAATTATTCCAACCGAGTCAAGTGTCCCATCTTCAAGTGGGATAGGTGTGGTTGTAGTTACTATATCGGTGCTTATTGTATCTAACCCTCGCACCCACGTAAGAGATAACTGTTCGTTTATTTTTGCATTTATCCTTACTCGTAATGAGTCGTAATTTGTAACTTTTGTACCATCGATATCAATTATTATATCATTTTCCTGAAGTCCTGATTTAAAAGCCGGACCATCTTCGGTAACCTGACCAACAACAATTTTTTCAGTATCAAAAATCGGACGTCCACCAAAGAATGCAATTCCTATTAAAAGCAAAATCGCAAGTACGTAATTCATAAACGGTCCGGCGAATATAACAGCCGCTCTCTGAAGAATTGATTTTGACATAAATTCATTATCCGCCCCGGTAATTTCTTCATCAGGATTTTCACCAATCATTTTCACATATCCGCCAAGAGGAATCATACCAATGCAGTATGTAGTCTCCCCTATTTGTTTCGTGAAAATATTCGGAGGGAAGCCAAGCGAAAATTTTTCTACTTTAATTCCAACTTTTTTGGCAACCAGAAAATGACCCAGCTCATGAATAAAAATCAAAACTCCCAAAACAAAAATAAATGACAAAGCTGTCAACATATTACTTTTCCAATCATTTGTTGTGCGTAAGTTCTTGCTTTTTGATCTAAACTTAAAATATCATCTAAATCAGGTTTGCTAATAACTTCCAAGTTATCTACGCAATTTTTTATTATATCGGTAATTATATTAAAACCTATTTCCCCATTAATAAATGCATCTACTGCTTCTTCATTAGCGGCATTAAAAACCGCCGGAGCCGTACCACCTGCCAGAGCAACTTCAAAAGCAATTTTCAAAGCAGGAAATTTCTCATAATCCGGTTTTTCGAAAGTCATCTGCCCTAATTCCGCCAGATTCAATTCACCAAAAGATGATTCAACTCTTTGGGGCCAAAAAAGTGCATAAGAAATTGGCAATTTCATATCTGGATTTGACAACTGAGCAATCATCGATGAATCGATATACTCAACAAGTGAGTGAATTATAGATTGCGGATGAACAACAACACCAACTTTATCAATACTGACATGAAATAAATTCACTGCCTCAATAACTTCCAAACCTTTATTAGCCAAAGTAGCAGAATCAATCGTAATTTTTCTTCCCATATTCCATGTCGGGTGATTTAATGCATCGGCTAAAGTAACTGATTCTAATTGCTCTTTGGAAAAAGTTCTAAATGGTCCGCCGGATGCAGTAATAATTATTTTTTTCACCTCATTTGCTTCTCCGGCTCGTAAAGCTTGCCAGATAGCGGAATGTTCTGAATCTATTGGTAAAATTTTGCATTGGTGTTTTTCAATCAAAGAGGCAAATAGAGGTCCCCCCGCTACTAACGATTCTTTATTTGCCAAAGCAAGGTCTTTATTATTTTTGATTGTTTGCAACGAAGCCCTTAACCCAGCAGAACCTACAATAGCATTAACAACCATATCCACCGACGAAATTGAAGTTAAATCAAGAAGTTCATCTTCTCCAATTAGAATTTTCACAGATTCATTCTTTAAACTGTCTTTTAATAAAACTGCTTTTTTAGCGTCGGTTATACAAATATAATCAGGTTTATATTTATTATATTGCTGAATCAATAATTCTGCATTGCTATGAGCCGTAAGCGCAATAATCTTAAAACTACCCGGATGATTATCGACAACTTCAAGAGTTGATTTCCCAATTGAACCTGTTGAGCCGAGTATAACTAAATTTTTCATGTCCATATTCTTAATAAACGACTAAACATTAACTAAGTTCCACTAAAACTTACAAAGAAAAAGCGGGTTTTTCTATGAACAATTATAATTACGAAGAGCGGGAACCCTCCTGCTACAGACCATAAGCTCTTTAGCAGTTCCGCCCTATTGGCAGAACCACCCTATGATTGCTATAAATACGTGGTATCCCACCGCTTGGGGTGGGTTTGTACAAATTATATTTCCCCACCGCAAGCAGTGGAATACCCGAAAATAAAAAAGCGGGGTAAAAACCCCGCTTTTCAAATAAATAATAGTTAATTTTAAAGAGCGTTTCCATCTTTATCAGACTTATAAGCTTTTCTCAAATATATATCTTCGACCGGTTTTGACTTTTCACCGCTTGGAATTTTAACAAGTTTAGTATTACCGATTTTGTGTAGGACATCATAACCGGAAATCAACTGACCAAATAC
>QNAD01000048.1 GCA_003641345.1 Candidatus Zixiibacteriota bacterium
ACTACAAAATTAACGTCACCCAAAGAGCAGGTCTCCAAAAAAAAGAGAGGAATGACAAGACAAAAAGGAATGACAGGAATAAGATTTTATCAACAAGCCCATACGCAGGAATGACAATGAGCAAGCAAAGCCTGTGTGATTTTCAACCCCAAACAAGTTTGAGGTTGCCACCCTAATAATCGCAAAGATTTTACTCAATCCAGCCCAAGGTGTTTGTTGACAAACCCTAATTTTCAGTTGTGTTGGGTCCTGATTCACCAGAGGTGGATTGTGACCCGACACTAACATCCGTGAAAGTAAAAATCTGGATTCACAGGAATGACAACATTGGCAAATTTTTTAAAATTATATTTAAAAAGGGCATGTCTCCAAAAAAGAGAGACATGCCCTACTGGATGTATTTTTATTGTCACACAAAAAAAATTAAAAAGGGTGAACTTTCATTCACCCTTGTCGAAATGATGTTTAAAATAAATTTGTTTCTTTTAAGATTTGAGAAATTCCTTTTTAACAGGACCGGCTTTAAGAATCTCATCGGGACAACCTGTTGCAAATTTCTTGAAATTCTCAATAAACAGCGAGGCTAATTGTAGATATTTATCCTGATAAGCGTACTTATCACCCCAAGTATTAATTGGTTTAAGAACAGATTCAGGGACGCCTTCGCATGATTTCGGAATTTCAAAACCAAAGACAGGGTCTTTCTCAAATTCGACTTCGAGCAGTTTGCCGTCGAGTGCCGCATTCAGAAGAGCACGGGTATGCCTGATACTCATTCGTTTACCGATTCCATACTGTCCGCCTGTCCATCCGGTATTTACTATCCAGCAGTTGGCATTATATTTCTCGATTTTTTTACGCAACATGTCAGCATAGAAATAAGGATGATGAACCATGAATGGTGCTCCAAAACAAGCAGAGAAAGTAATCTCAGGTTCTTTACCCAAATCAATTTCTGTTCCACTTACTTTGGAAGTATAACCGGATATGAAATGATACATTGCCTGTTCGGGAGTAAGTTTGGCAATTGGCGGCATTACTCCGGATGCGTCACAGGTAAGCATCAGAATATTTTTCGGATGACCACTCATTTTATTTGGTACTGCGTTATCAATATATTCCAATGGATAAGCGGCACGTGTGTTTTCTGTAAGTGTTTCATCGTCAAGATCAAGTTGTCTTGTAACCGGATCATATATTACATTTTCGAGAACAGTTCCGAATTTTTGAGTGCATGCATAAATTTGCGGTTCAGCGGAAGGGGACAAAGCAATAACTTTAGCATAACAACCGCCTTCGATATTAAATATCCCTTCGTCTGACCAGCCATGTTCATCATCACCAACTAAGTTACGTTTTGGATCTGCAGATAAAGTGGTTTTACCAGTTCCGGAAAGACCAAAAAATAAAGCGGCATCACCCTCTTTGCCAACATTAGCTGAGCAATGCATAGACATAACTCCTTTAAGAGGCAGGAGATAATTAAGAACTGTGAAAAATGCTTTTTTAATTTCTCCTCCATAACCGCTACCACCGATTATACAAAGTTTTTGTGCTAAATTGAGAAGAATAAAAGTAGGCGAGAGGGTACCGTCAATTTCCGGGAGACCCTGAAATGACGGAATAGATATTACCGTAAATCCTGGTACAAATTTTCTGAGTTCATCATGAGTTTTTGCTTGAATTAACATATTGCGGGCGAAAATTGAATGCCAGGCATATTCACTAATCAACCGTACGGGGAGGCGGTAATTTGGGTCGGCGCCGGCATAACAATCTTGAACGAATAAATCACGTCCTTGCAGGAAACCCTGCATTCTTTGAAATACAAGATTGAACTTTTCCTGATTGAACGGTCGATTATATTCACCCCACCAGACATGTTTGTCACTATCAGGTTCTTGTACGATAAATTTATCATTAGCCGCTCTTGCAGTATGTTTGCCGGTATCGACTACACATGGTCCCTGATGAGAAATGCGACCTTCACGGCGGAAAATGACTTCCTCATATAATGCTTCGGTTGGTAAATTCCAATAAACATTATTAAGATTTCTCAGTCCAAGATTTTTTAATCCAAATTCTGACTTTACAGCTTCAGCTTGATCCTGAGCAGGAGTTTTAATGTCTAAGATATATTGACTCATTTCCAATCCCTCCTGAGTTTACGGTCACCGATATATATTTCATTGGGTGAGTCTGGATCTAACGCCCACTTTATACGGGCAATACCTTCGGTGATTTCTTTTATGGTTCCACAGTAACTAAGTCGTAAGTGTCCATCAATGCCAAACTCTTTGCCGGGGACTGTCACAACCATTGCTTTTTCCAATAAGAAATTGGCAAGTTTGACAGAATCTTTTTCGTATGCACTGAAATCAGGGAGGCAGTAAAAAGTTCCATTAGGTTTTTCTAAGTGGATTCCGTTAAAAGCATTTAATTCATTGACCATTACGTTACGATTATTCTGAAGAGTTATTCTTAAGTTTTCCACAGAATTCTGAACGCCGGTTAATGCTCCTACAGCGGCTTCCTGAAGAACCACCGATGGGCAAGATGTATTTTGAGCTTGAACATTTACCATCGCTGCTGTCAGTTTTTTATTAGCAACTGTCCAGCCAATACGGAAACCGGTCATCGCATACATTTTGGAAACACCATTGACAAGAATAATTTTTGATGAGTCTGAATTGTCTTTTGTAAAATTGAAAACCGATGGGGCAACTTTGCCATCAAAAACTAACTTATGATAGATATCATCCATAATAAGATAAATATCTTTCTTTTCGCAAAATTCAACTATCTCACCAATGAAATCTTCCGAGTAAACTGCACCGGAAGGATTATTGGGGCTATTGATAATAATTGCCTTGGTGTAAGAGCTGGTTGCTTCTTTTATGTCCTGTATCCTTGGTTGAAATCGTCCGTCTTCAGAACGAACAGCAACCGGAATACCATACAACATTTTTACAATTTCCGGATAGCTTACCCAATAAGGGGCGGGAAAGATTACTTCGTCTTGAGGATTAATAATTGACATAAGAACATTATACAGGGCACTTTTAGCACCAGTAGTAACTATAACATTCTCCGGTCCGACAATTTTATCATAAGCATCTTCTGTGTATCGAATAATAGCTTTTAAAAGACTTGGAATCCCTTCTGTGGGAGTATATCTGATGTCAGCTGTTTGTAATTTGTTCGCACAATTTAAGATAGCATCAATCGGCACTTTGCTTTTAGGTTCTCCAGCTCCAAGATGAATAACTGGTTCTCCTTTTTCACGAAGGAGACGTGCTTTTTCATTCATTTTAAGAGTCGGAGATTCTTTTATCTCTCGAGCGAGTTGACTAATACTCATTTTTTAACCCTTCATTAACATGGCTATTGCGGTGACATCAACAATATCATCATCGCTGCATCCCCTGGACAAATCATTTGCCGGCATAGCCAGTCCCTGAATTATCGGTCCAGTGGCGGTAGCATTTGCCAACCGTTGTGTTAATTTATATGCGATATTTCCAGCATCAAGGTCTGGAAATATTAAAATATTTGCTTCACCATTTACAATCGACCCGGGAGCTTTGCTTTTGGCAATTTCTGGAACGATAGCGGCATCAACCTGAAGTTCACCATCGACTTTAAGGTCAGGATGATTCTTTTTTAGAATTTCAAACGCTTCAATTACTTTGTCAACATCACTGTGTTTAGCGGAACCTTTTGTAGAAAAAGAGAGCATAGCAATTTTCGGTTCCATGCCCAACAAGTTTTCCATTGTCTGGGCAGTTGCCGCCGCTATAGATGCCAATTGGATTGCATTCGGGTTGGGAACAACAGCACCATCGGCATATAAGAAAACTTTGTTCGACTCATCTCTATATTTGGGGACAGTCATCATAAAACAACTTGAGACAACTTCGATACCTTTTTTTAGTCCTAATACATGAATAGCCGCTCGCATAACATCACCGGTAGTGTTAACAGAACCGGCAACAGAGCCGTCGGCTTTGTCATGTCTGACAAGCATTGCTCCAAAGTATAGAGGGTTTTTGATTGCTTTTTCAGCTTGTTCTTTGCTGATTTTTTTTGCTTTGCGAAGTTCCACAAAATCTGCAACAAAATCATCAAGTAAATCTGATTGCTCAGGGTCAATAACTGTAACTTGAGATAAATCTAAATCATTCTCATTCGCCAGCGATTCAATTGTTTTATTGTTGCCAAGCAATGTAACTCGGGCAATTTTTTGTTCAGTGATTTTCTTTGCCGCTTTTATCATGCGGGGTTCTATCCCTTCAGGAAGAACAACATGCCGATATTTTTCTTTAGCACGTTCTTTAATTTTATCCAAAGGATTCATTGTTTAATACCACCTTTACTTTAATTATAATTTAATTCAGGGTTTGCCAAAAACGCTTCAATAAACAAGTCAATATCACCATCCATAACAGTCTGGGTATTGCTGGTTTCAACAGATGTTCGATGGTCTTTCACCATGTTATAGGGATGAAAAACATACGAGCGAATCTGAGAGCCCCATTCTATTTTCATTTTAGATTTTTCAAATTTTTCCATTTTCTTTGCTTCTTCCTCTTTATGTTTTTGATAGAGGCGAGCCTTCAAAACCGTAAAAGCAGCGTCTTTGTTTTTGTGCTGGCTGCGTTCCGATTGACAGGTTACTACAATACCGGATGGAATATGAGTCAATCTTATAGCTGATGAAGTTTTATTGACATGTTGTCCTCCGGCACCAGAGGCACGGTAAGTATCAACTCTAACTTCTTCATCTTTTATGTCAATTTCAACATTATCTTCGACCACAGGAAAAATGTGAATTGATGCAAATGATGTATGGCGACGGTTGTTGGCATCAAAAGGGGATATTCGAACCAAACGGTGAACCCCCGATTCTGCTTTTAAAAAACCATAAGCAAATTCACCTTTGATACCGAAAGTTGCAGATTTCAAACCGGCTTCATCACCAGGTTGATAATCCATCAATTCAATCTTAAACTCTTTTCGTTCCGCCCAACGGTTATACATCCTGAAAAGCATTTGAGCCCAATCCTGAGATTCGGTGCCACCCGCTCCAGGGTGAATAGTAATAATCGCATCTCGGAAATCATCGGTTCCGGAAAGAAGACTGGAGAACTCAAATTGTTCAATTTCGGATGTTAATTTTTTATAAGTATTATTTAGTTCGGTTATTTCATCTAACTGCTCATCGCTATCAGTCATTTCGATGAATTCTTCAAGATATTGTAATTCTGAGAGTAGTTTTTGGTGTGTTTCGACCCATTTCTTTTGAGTAGAAATTTCTTTTAAAATGTTTTGCGCCACTATGTTATCATTCCAAAAATCAGGCTTAGTTGTTACCTTCTCAAGCTCTACTATTTTTTTAGCACGAGTTTCTAAGTCAAAGATACCTCGCGAGTTTATCGAGTTTTTCTTTTAGCTCTGGCAGTGCATTTTTCAATTCAAACAACATTAACTAACTCCTTAAAAAAGAGCTTGAATATATGATTTTAATATAGTTCGGTCAACAGAAAAAGGCAAGTGAAAGTGATTTTTTTCACAAACCGAAAAAGCTATTTAATTTATGGCTTTGAGGTTAAATTTGATTTTTAATTTAGAGTTGACATAAAATGTCCCTGTTATATCTTTGCTCTCAATTATGAAGATATCGACTATAGTTGTAGGCCCTTTTGCCGTAAATTGTTACTTGTTATGGGATGATAACGGGGAAGGTGTCATTGTTGACCCGGGTGCGGAAAAAGATAAAATTATTGAAACTGTGAATAAAGCCGGTTTTTCGCCAAAAGCAATTTTATTAACTCATGGACACGGTGACCATATTGCCGCCGTTGCTGATATAAAAGTGAAATACAATATCCCATTATATATTGGAAACGGGGAAGAAGACCTTTTAAAAAATCCCTCGGCGAATGTTTCTGCTTATTTTGACGAACCGATTATTGCCCCTGATGCGGATTATCTTTTGGAAGACAAGCAAATTGTAAAATTCGGAAGTATTGAATTCCAAATATTATCCACTCCCGGTCATTCTCCGGCTGGCATTTGTTATCTTAATGAAAAAGAGAATCTGCTGTTCACGGGAGATACGCTATTTGCCGGTTCTATTGGTCGAACTGATTTTCCAGGTTGTTCAACCGAAAAACTTTTGTCATCTATAAGAGAAAAAATATTAGTTTTACCTGACGGTATTATCTGTTTTCCTGGACATGGTTCTCATACGACAGTAGGAACTGAGCGAAATAGTAATCCATTTTTAGTTGGAGATGGTTTTGTCTGAGATATTTGAAATAACCAGATTGCCTTTTGAAGCTGTTGCCGACTATCATGTTCATTGTGATTACTCAGTTGATGCTGAGGGAACTATCAATGAATACTGTGAAGCGGCTATAAAACGGGGATTGGCGGAAATCTGTTTCACGACTCATTTTGACAGTAATCCAATTGATGATCACAGTTTGAATGTTATAAGAATAAATGGTGAGAATAAACCTGCCACGATTGAAAATATGGCACCTTATGTTGATGATGTTTTAAATGCTCATGATAAGTATTATCCATTAGGTTTGTCAGTTAAGTTGGGTGTGGAAATAGGCTGGTACGAAGGATGCGAAGAGATTGTTTCGAAATTGAAAGAAAAATACGATTTTGATTATATTTTAGCCGGTTTGCATGATTTGGATGGCATTTGTTTTTGTTGTAAAAATTCTTATGAAAAATTATTCAGTAAATATACTTTAACAAAATTGACAGAAAAATATTTTGAACAGTTGATCAAAGCAACTCAAACAAATCTTTTTGATGCGATAGCTCATGCCTGCTATTATTTGAGATATGGAAGAAAATTTTATTCAAATGAAATTGAAATTATTCATAAAGAATATATGGGTGATTTTTTTGAAACACTTAAAAATTCCGATACATCTCTTGAAATCAACACGTCCGGTATTCGTCATGGGAACGACCATTATTATCCTCATATGCCATTTGTAAATTCAGCCAAAAAAGCAGGAGTGGAATTTAATCATATTGGCTCCGATTCACACCACCCCAGTCAGATAGGTTTGGATTTTGAAATAGCGGTTTCTTTGATCCCTGACGCTATTAAAGGTAGTGAAGCTTAGAATTGTATGCCTCATCGTAAATTTAATAAACTCTTACGTGATTTTTATAACCGCCCGACTTTGGAAATTTGCCATGATATTTTAGGGAAATATATTATATATAATTCTTCAGAAGGTAAATTATCGGCTAAAATAGTCGAAGTGGAAGCATATATTGCTGTGAATGATCCTGCCAGCCATGCTTATAGAGGGAAAACTGAAAGGAATAAACCTATGTTTGGAAATCCAGGTTTTTCTTATGTGTATTTTATTTATGGCATGTATCACTGTTTTAATTTTGTGACTGAACCTGAAGGACAAGCGGCGGCAATACTTTTGCGAGGGGCAGAACCGGAAGAAGGGATTAATTTTTTTCGATCTAATTCAAAAGTTGTTAAAGATTATCAATTATTAAACGGACCCGGTAAATTCTGCCGGTCATTTAATATAAACCTTGTGCATAATAATATAGATTTAACCGGCGAATTAATCTATTTTGAAGATAGGAATCAAAAGGTTAAAAATATTATAGAATCATCACGCATTGGAATAAAAAGCGGGCAAGAAAAGCTTTGGCGATTTTATGATAATGATTCTATGGCTGTATCTGTAAAGAAAAACAGGAATAAAGTTGGAGTATGAATTTATTTTTTTATTGATAAAAATAACTTTTGGCTGTTTGATAGGTATAAGTAAGAAATAAAAAAAGAATTTATTATGTTTGATGCTGAATTTTTACAAAGAGCAATTATTGCCGCACCTGCCATTTTATTTGCACTGACAGTTCATGAATATTTTCATGCTTGGACTGCTTTGAGATTTGGTGACCCTACCGCTCGGGATATGGGAAGATTAACTCTTAACCCGATGGCACATTTGTCGCTTATGGGTACACTGATGATGTTTTTATCAGGTTTTAGATTTGGGTGGGCTAAACCGGTGCCGGTCAACCCGATGAATCTTGATAATCCTCGGAAAGCTGATATCTGGATTTCGGCGGCTGGTCCTTTGTCTAATTTAGGTTTGGCGTTTATTTTCGGCACCATTTTCAGATTAGCAGGGTTTTTAGAGTTTAATATGCCCGAAGGGGTGTATATGTTTTTATTTTTTTCAGTGATGATAAATGTTTCGTTAGCATTTTTTAATTTGATACCATTATTTCCACTGGACGGTTCACATATATTAAAAAATTTAATGCCACGTGAGTATAATCATCATTTTGATAAATTAGAGCAGTTTGCTCCGTTTATATTAATTTTTATGATTATCACAGGCAGTTTTTGGTTTATACTGGGTCCATTTATCAGTTTGTTTGTATATATCTTTAGTGGAATACAAATCTAAGTGTTATGAGAATTATTTGCTTAATTCTATTGGTTTTCTCTATTATCGGTTGTTCTGTTTCAAAAAAGACAATGATTGGAGAAGAAGTCTCTGGAGTAGATTCTAATAAAAAGATTTCCGCTGAAGCTTTTTTATATGACGCCAAATATTATGATAACAATAAACCACGATCATTTAGGTTACAGATTTTCAGGACAGATTCTATAATTGCTTTTACAGGTAATGGATATTTGGGTAAGGGGGTTTTAAGAGGAACGCTGACTTCAGATTCTCTAAAAGCATATTTCCCAACCGAAGACGAATATTATTATAGAGATGTTGATTTAATTTTCAAACAATCAGAATGCAATATTTCTGATGATGATTTTGATTTATCAGCTTTGTTTGATTTTTACAAAATCATGAAATTGAATAATGCTATTTATGAAATATCAGAAACTGATAATAATCGAAAAAAAATTGTTATAAACCCCAAAAAATGCAGTTGGGATATTGAAATTGAATATAAAAATTATGATTCAGATTTAAGACCTTATCTGTTTTCATACACAAATAAAGACAATCGAAAAATATCTGCAAAACTTCGAAAATTTAAGAAATCAGCCAATGTTAAGTTAAACCTGTTTAAAATGCCAGTATTAGAAAAAGTTTCTGAAGTCAATGCTTTAGACGGACTGGTGAATTAACATAATCCTCAGTTGACAGTTCTTTATAAGTTCAGCATATTATTAAATTATTTAAGTTTAGGTGAAATAATTGAATTTATATAAACGTACAATTACAGCAATAACCCCATTTTGGAAACAGTTGGTGACAGCTTCGCTATCAGCCGCTATCCATGCTATATTGTCCGGTATGCTGGTCTGGATGGTGGGACCACTGCTTATGACATTGTTTCAGGTGAACGGGGTGGAAAGTAAAATAGATTCGGTTGTTGAACAGCCATTGGATCCGTCGGCGACATCTGAAATTGTAAAAGATTTGACCGGTTCGGTCGATTCCTTTAAAGAGGATATGAAAAATTGGATAAATGAACTGGTGCTTGCTGACAATCGGCAGGATACTTTAATTAA
>QNAD01000049.1 GCA_003641345.1 Candidatus Zixiibacteriota bacterium
CGGTGACCCTCTTATTGTAACTGACACATGGACAGCTACTGATGATTGTGGAAATAGTTCATCATGTAGCAGAATTATAACAATCGAAGATGACACTCCTCCTGAAATTGTAGAATGTGCTCCAAATTTAGTATTTACTTGTGTCGATGAAGTTCCGTCATGTGACCCCGGCTTAGTCACCTATACAGACAATTGCGGCTATAACAGATGTTATATTGAGTGCGTAAGAACAGATAACGACGGTTCTGGTTGTCAGGGAGACCCATTAATCTTCACTGATGTATTTACTGTAAGAGATATTTGTGGAAACACAACTACCTGTTCCAGAACTATTACCGTAATAGATGATGTTGCACCAGTTATTACAAGTTGTGCACCAGACCTTACTTTTGATTGTGTCACCGAAGTACCAGATTGTAATTCCGCAGACGTTACAGCAACTGATAACTGCGGTTCTGTTAACGTAACTTGTAATAGAACTGATAATGGAGGAACCGGATGTACCGGCGATCCGCTTATTATCACCGATACATACACTGTCAATGATAACTGCAATAATACTGTTACTTGCAGTCGTACTATTACTGTTGAAGACAATACTGCTCCTACCTGTAATGTGCCTAACGACACGACAATTGTTTTATGTGACACGGCAACTATCTGTTTGCCGGTATCAGCAACCGACAATTGCAGTAACGATGTAACATGTACAGTCACTAATGGTAATGGTACTATTACTAATGGAGATTGGTGCTACTTTGCAACAACTGACGAAACAATAGTTGTCAATGTTCAATGTACTGACGATTGTAACAATTCAAGCAACTGCTCCTTTACTGTTAATTTCACCGTTAATTCAAAACCGGTTATATCAGTAATCCCCGTAGATCCAGTTACAGTATGTGGTACAGGAGATACTGTTTGTGCACAACTTATAATAGAAGATCCGGATAACGGCTTATCAGCTATTTCAACTATCGGCTGGGTTGATTTCTCAGATAGTACAGCATGTTTCGAAGTTGATACTTCCGGTACCTATTGTAATCAGATAATTATTTCTGATAGCTGTGGACTCGCCGATACAGTGAATTATTGTGTTGAAGTTACCAATTGTGAAGCTCCTATATTATCCCCTGACTCAACCCTTGATTTTGGATTATTATGTGCTTCTGTTTCCGATAATATTTCTAATCCAATATTAATAAGTGGTGGTTGTGGACCATTCACTTGGAAAGTTAATGGTGTCCCCTGTTCTCCAGATACCATAATAGCGTACGATATACCTGCTTGCAGTACATATAATAATTCATGGTTGTTTGAAGTTACTGATATTTGTGGTCGTGCTGCTACTTCAACAGTTTCAGTAACAGGTACTGCAAACTGTCCTCCTGCTGTTTCTCTGGAACAATTGGACCCACAAACCCTTTGTACCTTGAATGAAATCTGCCTTGATTATACAGCCACCGACCCAAATAATAATATTGAAACAATTGAATTAGCTACTGCTCCGACAGGAGCAACAATAAACCCGACAAATATCTGTTTCACTCCTGACACTGCAGGAACTTATGATTTCACTATTAAGGTTACAGATAGTTGCAATGCCATAGCAGTTGATTATAAATCAGTAGTAGTGAACATCGTCACCCCTGTAGCCATTTCTAATGCTTCACATTCTGAATTTCTCTGTCAACCCGGTCAAATTTGTGTTCCACTGCCTCAAGTCACTCAAGGCACACCAACTAAATGGTTTGTTGATGGTGTCCAAACAAGCAGTAATGAAATCTGCTTCAATGCTTCAAGCTCAGAAACATACCAATTTGAGGTTATCGTTGAGGATGACTGTCAAAACCAGGACACAGCTATTGTATCTGTTGATTTAATTGTTAATGATAAACCAATATTAACAATATCCGCATCAGATACTTTGCAGGTATGTGATTTCCCAAGTACTGTGTGTGCTACATTTGATGTGGAAGACCAATATAATTCTTTGACATTATATACTCAATTAGGCTCTATCAACCCTATATCTGGTTCAATTTGTTATGAAGTCACCGAGCCAGGTAATTACTGCAATCAAGTAATTGTTACTGATAGCTGTGGATTGGCTGATACGGCAACTTATTGCGTCGAGGTTATTCAATTAGGATCATGTGCCTGTCCGACAATAACTATTCAGAAAACACATAACACTATTCAGGGAACTTATGAAACAGTTGCTGTTTCAATTTCTGAATTAGCTTATGAAATAGGCGGTTTCAACTTACTGCTAAAATATGATGCTTCAGTATTAAGTTTCTCAAGTGCTATTCAAGGTAACATTCTTGATAACTGTGGTTGGGAATATTTCACTTATCGTTATGGTGCCAATGGCAATTGCGGAATTAATGCCTGCCCATCTGGAGTTATCAGAATAACAAGTATAGCTGAGACCAATAACGGAGAGAGCCATCCTACTTGTTTTGGTGCTTCAAGTGGTGACCTTTTCCTTTTGTCATTCCTTGTTAGTAATGACCGCACTTATGAATGTCAATATGCTCCTATTAGATTTATCTGGTATGACTGTGGTGATAATACTTTATCTGATAAATCAGGTGATACTCTTTATATTTCAAAAGATGTTTACGATTATGATAATTCGACTCCAATCACAGACATCAGCGCACCGTTCCCATCTTGGTTTGGTGCCAATATGTCTTGTGATGTATTCCTAAATGATGGCAAACCTGATCCTGTTCGCTGTATAGATTTTGTCAATGGTGGTATTGATATCGTTTGTGCTGACTCAATTGATGCCCGTGGTGATATTAACCTGAATGAAATTGGATATGAAATTTCCGATGCTGTGCTGTTCACTAATTACTTCGTTTATGGTTTAACTGTTTTCGATAAAAATACTGAAGGGCAGATTGCTGCTTCTGATGTAAATGCTGACGGAATTGCTCTTTCAGTGGCTGACTTGGTGTATTTAATAAGAGTAATTGTCGGCGACGCTCTTCCATATCCAAAACTTAACCCAATTACAACCTCAGTCTATAATTCATTAGGGGCAATCAGCGTTACAGAACCGATGGGTGCTGCATATATTATCGCCGAAGGTAATGTGGCTCCTACTTTGCATGCAACCCAAATGGAAATGAAATACAATTATGATTCTCAAACTGACCTAACAAGAATATTGATTTACTCAATCGAATCAAACAAAACTTTTGATGGTGAATTTATATCTATCGAAGGAAATATTAAATCAATCGAACTTTCTACTTACGATGGTACTCCGGTAACAGCAAAAGTTATTCCGACACAATATGTCCTGCATCAAAACTATCCTAACCCATTTAACCCAATTACCACTATCCAATATGAAATGGCTAAAGCAGGTGAGTATTCAATCACAATCTACAACATCAACGGTCAACAAGTTGCCGAATTCACAGGATTTAATGAAGCTGGTATTCATAATATTAGTTGGGATGCTTCCAAAGTATCCAGTGGAATCTATCTCTACAAGCTCAATGTCGGCGAATTCAGCGATGTCAAGAAGATGATATTACTTAAGTAATAATATTACTCAAATAATATCATTTAATAGATAAGAAAAAGCCCGCACAGAATGTGGGCTTTTTTATTATTTTCATAAAATCCAATTTTTCATATTAAATTATTTTGATTAATCAGGGGAATAAAATAATACTGGGGGGGAGACTCGAACTCCCGACCTCTGGATCCACAATCCAGCGTTCTAACCAACTGAACTACCCCAGCATCAGCGACAATAAGTTATATCAATTTTTTATTATGTCAAACTTTATTTAAAACCTCTCTAATAATGAATTGCAATAAACTATTGAAAAGTAAAATCAATATACACCTTCTCACATCCAAAACCAGATCATCTATTTAATCTCAGACCTCAAGATAGTCCATTTCCGTATAATTTAGTAGTAGGCAACAAGATACTAATTGACTTACTAAATTTTTTTGTTATATTAATATAATTGATAAATCAATCAGCTCGTACTTATCGGGTTAATTTAAAAGGAAGTAAAAATGACAACAGCTAATAGGGTGTTATTATGTTCAATTTTAATTTTATTCTTTTTCCCTCAAGTTTATGCGGACGTTGATTATACTATTAAATTAAAAACAGGTAATTTTATCCCTGCTCAAACTGACCTTAGCCAGAACAAAAATATAAGTTTCAATAACAAACATGTTCTCGTACAGTTTGATAGACCTATTACGGAAACAGACAAAGATAATTTGTACAATGACGGTATTGAAGTTCTTGAGTACATACCCAATTTCACTTATACAGCAAAAATAAATAAAGATATTGACCAAAGAATTCTTGACCAAAATAATATCCGCTATATCGGTCAAATTGATCCTGAAGATAAGATATCTCCTTTGATTACTAATGTCGGAATCGGTGATTGGGCACGTCGCGGTGGAGATTTAGTTTATTTCACACTTGTTTTTCATGCCGACGAAGATATTTACGATTGGGCTGATAAATTAGTTACTGAATATGATGCGGAATTAATTGGTTTTGATATTACCACAAATGCATTTGAAATAATCTTGCCGGAACCAGCATATTTTACTCTTGCGACTTACGATGAAATTTTATGGATTGAGCAGATTGCTCCTCCACAGGAAGAACATAATAACTCTGCCAGACAAAATACAGGAGCAGAAACATTACAAGCTTACCCCTACTCGTTAAGCGGATCTGGTGTTTGGGTTGCCGAATGGGATGGCGGGCATGCCGATATCTTTCACGATGATATGATAGGAAGAATTCAATATGGGGACGCCGCTTCGGTTGCAGAACATGCTACCCATGTTGCAGGGACTGTTATTGGCAATGGTTATAATTCTGGTGGTAATTATCGTGGCATGGCGCCGAGCGCTCGTCTTGTTTCTTATTTATGGTGGGGCAGTTCTTCTGAAATTATCAATGAATATGGCACTGCAATAAACACTCATGGAGCAAAAATCAGTACTAACTCATGGGGATTAGGTGTTGGTGATCCGGCTACGGAAGCATCTTGCCAATCTACTCTTGGAAATTATTATAACTCATGTGCAACTATTGACAATATGGTTCGTGGTGAACTTTATGATCCTATTTCTATTTGCTGGTCAGCGGGAAACCAAAGAGGTTACTCCACAAAATATTGCGGTTACTTAGGCTGGACTTATGGCACTATTGGTGTTTATGGAACATCAAAAAACACAATCACTGTTGGTGCCATAAATTCCAATAACAGCTCAATGACCAGTTTTTCTTCATGGGGTCCATGTGATGATGGAAGAATTAAGCCTGATGTTGTTGGTCCAGGCTGTCAAACCAGTGAAGATTACGGTCTAACAAGTTGTGCTCCGGGCGGCGGTTATACAACCATGTGTGGCACATCGATGTCAGCTCCGGCAGTAGCAGGTACTATTGCATTACTTCATCAGCAATATAATAATGTATTTGGAACCGATTCCATATTACCTTCGACAATCAAAGGTATCCTTATAAATTCTGCCGAGGATTTAGGCAACGAAGGTCCTGATTATCAATATGGGCATGGTAAAGTTGACGGAGTAGCTGCCATTAATAAAATATCTATTGGTGAACCCTCTTACTTTGAAAATGAAATTTCAACCGGAATTGTTCATACTTTTGATATGACTGTTACTAATCCTGAAATGTTGAGAGTTACCTTAGTATGGGACGACCCAGGTGGAACAGCTATTTCCGGTGGAACTATGATAAACGATCTCGACCTTGCTTTGATTGATCCATTTTCTTACGAAGAGCTTCCTCTTGTACTTGATCCTGAAGCACCATTTGCTGGAGCAACTCAGGATTATGACAGAGTAAACAATGTTGAAACTGTCCAAATCATGAACCCAATTCCCGGTCTGTGGAAAGCAAGAGTAACCGGATATAATGTTGCCGAAGGTCCTCAAAAATATTCCCTTATTTTCAATCCGGATAGTTCTCATACTCCTGGTAATTTAAATGCTTTGGCGGTTTTCCCTGATGAAGACTTGGAAGACCAACCGGGAGTTACCCGAACAATTGATTTTTGGGTTGTAAATGTTGGTGCCGCTTACGATTCACTTGTTGCCTCTATTGACGATAACAATATGTGGTTAAATGGAACAGTAACAGATTCTCTGCTAATACTTGAACCTTATGACTCCGCTTTCTTCCAGGTTAGTGCAACAATTCCGCCATCTTCCTTAGCCGGCGATAATAATATAATTACTTGCACCGCTACGTCTCTTTTAAATGAAGGCGTAATTATAAGTGCATCAGTTGAAGTTACTGCCGGCGCTTATTATGACTTAGCCATTGAAGTTCCACTTGACAACGAAGTTAGTTCTCCTGATGTAGTACCTTATAATTACACTATTTCAAATAACGGCAATACTTATGACTTAATAACAGTTATTGTAAACAATGAATCCGATTGGATATTTAACCCAGCCTTTAAAACGGTGAACTTACCTCCATTTTCAGACAGTACCTTAAGTATAATGATGACTGTTCCGCCTGCGGTTGAACATCTGCTCACAAATACAGTAAACATCATTTCATATAGTAGTGGAAGTATGTCTGACACTGGTTCATTTGTTGTTACAGTCTTAAATGAAAACCAACCCCCTAGTTTAATTACTCCGACTATTAACACCTATACTCAAAATGGTATGCTTACTTTTGAATGGAGTGGCGTTGGAGATTCTTATAACCTGTATATATCAACAGATCAATTAATTACAAATATTGTCAGACTTTACACAGGACTGACATCAACTACTTTTACAATTCCTGTAGTAGATTCATTAACTGACGATCAATATTATTGGGGTGTTAGAAAATATGTAGGCTTGGATTCTTCTTCATTGCAAGCGGAACCAGGAGCATTTTTAGTTGATAATATAAAACCTAATAATTTGATTCAAACTTATCCAATAAATAATGAATATGTTAAATTCAAAAGTTTTGGCTTCCAATTTACATATACAGAAAAAGCTACCAACTCTGAGATAGCACCGGAATATAATATTCTTGATGTTGCCACAGACTCTCTATTTACAAATAACCTGTCTATTTTTGAGCCTATCCCGACTCTCAGTTATACATTACCGGATACGATTGCCGAAGGTCGCTGGTATTGGCGCTTACAAAGAGCAGACTCTGCAGGTAATTTATCAGATAAATCTTCTTATGCTACATTTATTCTCGATTCAAAAAAACCTGCAATTCCTGTTCAACTTCTGCCGGTAGATAATTCGGAAATCAAAGGAGATGTTCTATTTAAATGGGATAGCGGTGAAGAATTACCCCCTTATGAGTTTTCTCCTGAATATTACCGTTTCCAACTTTTTGAAGGTAGCTCTACCCTTGTTTTTGACACAACTCTTTATCCTGATTCTTTGATTCTAACTTACGATAGGCTTGTTAATGGAGCACAATATCTTTGGCGAGTTTTAGCAATGGATGAAGCCGGAAACACCTCTCAATATCAGACTCCTCCCGATGGTTTTACTTATATCAACTTTATCTGTGGAGATATAAATGGCGATACAAGTTCGGAACCGGGAATATCTGACTTAACATACCTTGTAAATTATCTGTTTAATTCAGGTTCAGCTCCAAATCCATTAGAAGCTGGTTCTGTAAATTGTGATGAAGAAGTTGGAATTTCCGATATTACTTTCTTTGCTGATTATTTGTTTAACAATGGTCCTCCCCCATGTTGTCAATAAATGCGAAAAACCGGCTGTTTTTTTAGCCGGTTTTTTTCTTTCCCTATTCGGAAAATTTTAGTATAGTAAAACAGGGAAAAAAATAATGAGCTTTGCAGGCAAAAATAACGAAATAGAATTCATCTCTAAAAGGATGAATATGGTTGACCAGCAGATTATTCATCGTGGGGTCAAAGATACGCTTGTCTTGAATGCTATGCGATCTGTGCCAAGACATAAATTTGTCCCCAAAGGTCTGGAAAATGATGCTTATAATGATGCTCCTCTGCCAATAGGTGATAAACAGACAATCTCACAACCATATATCGTTGCTTCAATGACTGAAGAATTGGACATAAATTCCAAATGCAAGGTTTTGGAAATCGGAACAGGCTCTGGTTATCAAACAGCTATCTTGGCAGAAATTGCTGAACTTGTCTGTTCAATAGAAATAATACCAAGCTTATCAACCACTTCTGATTCTATCTTAGCTCAGTTAGAATATAAAAATATTAGAACTATTAAAGGTGATGGTTATCGAGGCTGGTCAAGTGAAGCTCCTTTTGATAGGATTATAATCACTGCGGCAGCACCTAAAATTCCTGAATCTCTATTAAATCAATTAATCGATGGTGGGATTATGGTTCTTCCTTTGGAAGAAAAAGTTGGTCATCAAAAATTGACTAAAATAACCAAGGAAAATAATTCATACAAAACAGATATTCTTTATTCCGTCAGATTTGTTCCCATGGTTGGCGAAATAGAAAAATAAATTCTTCTACATTACCCATTTACAAAGAGCAGCCGCTAAAATAGCGGCTGGATTTCCAATTGCATATCCCAACATTGCCATTAAAATCGAAACCGGCACCAACGATATTCTATGGTAAGCGGCTACGATAGGAGCAGAGGCGGCTCCGCCGATATTGGCGGCCGATGCTATCGCCGTTGTATGCACATCGACTTTGAACAATTTTGCCGCTCCGACCAAAAAGAAACCATGAATAAATATCCATATATACGCTCCAAGCAGAAACCACAAAACAGAGATTGATATATTTGACAGGTCAGCTTTCGCACCCATACGAGCAACAAAAAGATAAACCAGTGCCATAGCCAAAGCATGAGAACCGGGGATTTTACTTGCTCTGGTAAATGACAAACCGATACCCATAAATGTCACTAACAATATTTTGTAAGTATTATATGAAAATATTGGTTCTAACGGTGGAATATGTCCGGCAATCCAAGACGCCAATGCAGTTACCGTAAAACCGAAAAATATTAAATATAGAAAATGACGCATCTCAAAAGTGCCTTTATCAAGTGTTAATTCACTGGCAGCTTTTTCCATCTTCTCCAGACGATCATCCGAGATACGTGTAAATTTATTAAACCTATTTGCTAAATTTTTTGAACCCAGTAATATTGGCAGCCAGATTAAATACACTGCATTATCAGCTATAACTGCATATCCATAATTCAGAGAACTTTCATCCAGCTCCAAACCGTAAGCAACAGCCAGCATATTACCGGTTCCTCCAATCCAGCTTCCTGCTAAAGTTCCAAATCCTTTCCATGCCTCAGGACCTAAACCATGCTTCACTATAAACAGACCGATAGGAGCACCTATAACAACCCCCAAAGTCCCCATCAGCATAACAAATATCCCTTTGCCCATAACTTTGACAGTTGCCAATAAATCAACATCGAGAAGCATAATCGTCAGGAAAACAGGGAGTAAATTAGCTCCCATAAAATCATAAACCGGAGCTTTAGTTGGTATAATTCCA
>QNAD01000050.1 GCA_003641345.1 Candidatus Zixiibacteriota bacterium
CAAACGCCCCATCATCAGTTCCTGTCGTCCAAGACGAAGCATCCGACTTGTCGTAGATTCCAGACCCAAAGTTATTTGCCCTTTGATTTGTGCTTTTATCAAATCAAGTTTACTGTTAGTCAGACGATTTTTTTTCATCCGCAAACACTCTTTTAGTAAAATATCCAAAGCAAGTTTCAAATTATTTCTGTCGGTTCCAAGATATGCCCCGAAAATTCCAGTATCACGATAAACATCGTTGAATGAAAAAACCGAATAAGCTAATCCTTTTTGTTCGCGGATTTTCTGAAACAAAACCGATGACATTCCTCCACCAAGATAAGTACTTAAAGCAATCGACGCCATACGGTTTTTATCGGAATAGGATACTCCGGGAAATCCGATAGCTAAATGGGTTTGATTATTATCAAGTTGTTCGATGATTTTTTTCTTGGTTTCATTTCTGGTCGGCGACATAGCTTCAATAGCTTTGCCACTCTCAAAACTAAAATATTTTCTCACCTTCTTCAAAAACTTATCATGATTAATCGCACCAGTAGCAACAATTACAATTGAGCCGGTTCTATAATTACTCTTCAAATAATTAACAATGTTTTTTCGTGACATATTTTTGATTGTTTCAACCGACCCCATAATAGGCGTTCCCAAAGGGTCATCGTCCCAATAAGTTTTGGCAAAAATATCATGTATTTGATCCGATGGATTATCTACTGATTCTTTAATCTCTTCAATTATAACCATCTTTTCCCGTTTGATATTTGTTGGAGTCATGGTTGCATGGCAAGTTATATCAGAGAGAACATCTAAAGCAGTATCAATATATTCATCGAGCACACGAGCAGTAAAGCAGGTTTGCTCCCTTGATGTAAAAGCATTGAGATTACCACCGATTGACTCTAAGTCCGAGGCAATCTGTTTGGCTGTTCGGCGTTTGGTGCCTTTGAAAACCATGTGTTCAATTAAATGAGAAACGCCTTTGAGTTTGTCGGTTTCATGCCTGGAACCAACATCAACCCACACTCCCATAGAAACAGAACGGACTGAGGGTATTGTTTCAGTTATAACCCTCAATCCATTTCTTAAAGTTGTTTTTCGGATATCACCGCTACCAAAGTTTTGTTTGGAATTTATCATACCAGCCTATTGGCGTGATTACTCCTTATTATCTTTGTCCGGCTTTGGGAGCAAAGCTTTACGGGAAAGCCTTATTCTTCCATCCGGTTCAACAGATATAACTTTGACATCTACTTTATCTCCGAGCTTAACAATATCTTCAACACGGTTAACACGGTGATGTGCCATCTCGGAAATATGCATATATCCATCAGAAGATTTAGTCAATTCAACAATTGCTCCAGAAGCGACAATCCGTCTTACGATACCGTTAAAAGTATTACCGACCTCCGGTTCATATGTAATTTCTTCAACTCTTGCTTTAGCTTTAAGTCCGGCTTCGGCATCAACTGACGCTATCAAGACAATACCATCATCATTGATATCAATCTTAGCTCCGGTCTCTTCAACAATAGACCTAATCATTTTACCGCCAGGTCCAATAACCTCACCAATTTTAGATGGATTAATTTTAATGGTAATAATTCTTGGGGCATAAGTTGAAAGGTCATCGCGATGTTTGGAGATTGTGTCATTCATTTTACCGAGAATATGTTTACGTGCTTTATTAGCATTAGCTAAAGCATTACGCATAGTTTCGATTTCCAGTCCGGTAATCTTAATGTCCATTTGAATTGCAGTAATACCTTCTGAAGTTCCGGTAACTTTGAAATCCATATCTCCAAAATGATCTTCGTCTCCTAAGATGTCAGTCAAAATTACAATGTCATCATTTTCTTTGATAAGCCCCATTGCAATTCCGGCAACCGCCGATTTAATCGGCACACCGGCATCCATCAAAGCAAGCGAACCGCCACAGACAGAAGCCATCGATGAAGAACCGTTTGATTCCATAATATCAGAGACTATTCTAAGTGTGTAAGGAAAACCTTCTTCGTTAGGAATAACGGGGAATAAAGCCCTTTCAGCTAAAGCACCATGACCAATTTCACGGCGACTGGTACCTCTCATAGGTTTTGCTTCACCGGTACAGAAAGGCGGAAAATTGTAATGCAATATATAGCTCTTAGTAGATTCGCCTTCAAGTTCATCCAATCGTTGCTCATCAATTTTGGTACCAAGTGTGATTGCAACCAAAGATTGTGTTTGCCCTCGGGTAAAAACTGCTGACCCATGTGCTCTTGGCAAAAATCCGATTTCACAAGTAATGTCACGAATCTCATCTGGTTGTCTGCCATCAATACGTTTTTTTTCTTTAACAACCATGCCTCGCATTGAATCAGAATCAAGATCATGGATAACTGTTTTGATGTCCTTATCACTTTCCGGAAATTCTTCAGCTAAAGCCTCAATAATTTCTTCGGTAAGCTTACTTTTACTCTCATTGCGAGTCTCTTTATCAGCAACATGGTTATACTCATCCAGACGACCGCCGACAATTTCTTTAACTTTGTTTGATAAATCTTCATCAATCGCTACTGGTGTATAAACGAATTTTTCTTTTCCGCAAAGAGCTTTTAATTCATCAATTTTTTCAACAATCAATTTAATATGATCATGACCAAATTGTAATGCTTCAATCATTTCATCTTCGGGAATTTCACGTCCACCACCTTCAACCATAGCAATAGCATCAGCAGATCCAGCCATAGTAACGTATATGTCACACTCTTCTAATTGTTCAAAAGTCGGATTGATAATCAATTGTCCGTCAAGTCTTCCTACTCTGACCCCGGCAACAGTTTTTTCAATTGGAACATCTGAAATAGCAATAGCACAGGCAGTACCGCACAAGGCTAAAACATCGGTATCATTTTCACGATCATGCGAGATGACAAAATTGATGCATTGTGTTTCCCCTTTAAAATCTTTTGGAAACAATGGGCGAATAGGCCTATCGATAAGTCTTGCTGATAATATTTCTTTTTCGGAAGGTCTTGCTTCACGTTTAAAGAATCCACCCGGAATTTTACCCGCAGAATAATATTTTTCGCGATATTCAACTGTCAGAGGGAAAAAGTCAAATCCTAATCTGGGCTCTTTTTGAGCACAAACTGTAGATAATACCATTGAATCACCATAACGAACAGTAACCGCACCATTAGCTTGTTTGGCTAACCTTCCGGTTTCAATAGTTAAGGTTTTGCCTCCTAATTCGAGCTCTACTTTATGTATCTTATTAATAATATACTCCTAACCGAATTAACGACGTAATCCGAGTTCTCCTAATAATTGACGATAGCTATCGATATCCGTACGCATAATATAATCTAACAAGCGACGTCTTTTACCGACCAATTTCAACAACCCTAATCTGGTGTGGAAATCTTTTTTGTGTTCTTTCATATGCCCGGTTAAGTGATTTATCCGAGCAGTTAACAGAGCGATTTGGACTTCCGGGGTTCCGGTGTCCGTCTCGTGCAGTTGATGATTAGCAATAATTTGAGCTTTTTGCTCCTTGCCAATTCCCATTCTCTTTCTCCTTTTTAATTATTTCTTTAATATTATTTTCATCTTTTACAAGTTGTTCAATCAATTCATCTTTAGAATCAAATTTCATATTTTCTCTCACAAAGTGAGTTGGATAAACTGTTATTTCCTCATCATAAATATCTCGGTCAAAATTAAACAAATGAGCTTCAACCGAAATTTTCTTCTCGGGATTGAAATGGTTACGACCAATAAACATCATGCCTTCTTCCAGGTCGCTCCCAATCCAAACCTTGCAAGCATAAACACCTTCTGGCGGCAACAGTTTCCTGTTATTATAGTTCAAGTTAGCCGTTGGATAGCCCAGTTTGCGACCGAGACCAATCCCACGTTCAACAATCCCATAAATAGCATAATCATGCCCTAAAAGATCAATTGCATTAAAAAATTGATTCTTGAGCATTTCTTTTCTAATACGTGACGATGATACCGGTTTCTCATCAACCAATACCGGCTCAATTACATCGACCCCAAAACTAAATAATTTTCCTGATTTTGTCAATTGTTCAATGCTACCTTTTCTATCTTTTCCAAGAGCATGGTCGTAGCCAACTACAAGCTGAACAATCCCAATTTTGTCAACTAAGATATTTTTAACAAATTCTTCATAACTTAAATCTTTCAAAGTTTCATCAAAAGTCAAAATAAGAACGTCTCCGGAAAAGAAATCCGGTATAAATTTCCCTTTTTCCTCGATTGTAGTAAGCAATAACGGTATTTCCGATGGAGAAACCAATACTCTAGGATGAGGATGAAAAGTAATCAAAAGCGGAGTAGCATTCATCTCTTTTGCTTTTTCAGCAAGTTTACTCAGAATTTTCTGGTGTCCTCGATGAATTCCATCAAAAGTTCCAATTGTAGCTACAACCGGTTTACTCGTTTTAGAGTAATTATCAAGCCCTTTAATAAATTTATTGTTCAATTTAAAACCCTGATATATCTAAAAAAATCATCATTATTAACGTTATTATTCCAATCATGAGAATCAAGCAAAGATTCCCCAATTGCTAAGACTTCGCCGGATTGTATCTTTAGGATAACTTTATCTCCTAATTCAAAATCTCCTTCAAATCCAATAATCCCCGAAGATACCAATTTTTGCCCCTGAAAGACCTTTTTCTTAATGTCATCAGAGACAATAATTGAACTATACGAAAGAACCTGTTGGAAGTTGAGCAGTTTATTTTCAAGAGAATTATTTTCTTCAAGATTACTTATTTCATCAATTGTCAAAGCATTTTCTAATCTAAAATCAGCTACCTGAGTTCTTTTCAACTTAGAAAGATAAGCACCACACCCCAGAGTTTGGCCAATATCATGAGCTATTGACCTTATATAAGTACCTTTAGAACAACTTATTTCTAAACTTAGCTCAGGTTTGCTGTAATCAATAAATTTTAATTCATTTATGGTTACTTCTCTTTGGGGAAGTTCGATGTTTTCATTATTTCTGGCAGACTCATACAATCTTTTACCATTTACATGTACAGCAGAAAAATGAGGCACAGTTTGAGTAATTTTACCTCTAAATTTATTCAATAGTGAATCCAATTCTATTTTATCAATATCAGGAATTTGATTACCCTGACTGTTTTCATCTATGCCTTCACTATCATAAGTTTTTGATTCTTTTCCCAAAGTAATAACAGCTCGATATGTTTTATCATACCCTGTGATAAATTGAGCAATCTTGGTTGAACGTCCTAAACATAAAACCAAAAGACCTTCAGCCAATGGGTCCAATGTACCGGTATGACCAACTTTTGAAGTCGAAGTAATTTTTCTTATTTGCTGAATCACGTCATGGCTTGAAAAGCCTATTGGTTTATCTACCAATAAGATACCATTATATTTTTGTTCGGTACGTTTACCCAAGTAATTCCTCAAAAGTTTTAATCAGCTTCTCTTTTGTCTCGGATAATGACAAATCAATACTACACCCAGCAGCATTTTTATGACCGCCCCCCCCATATTTGGAAGCAATTTCAGCAACATCTAAATCATTTTTTGATCTAAATGAAACTTTTGTCTGATGGTCATTGACTTCTTTAAGAAAGACACCAATTTTAACACCTTTACCAAACATAGTAAAATCAACTAAACCCTCAGCATCTGATTTCTTACTACCTGAATCAGCAACCATTTTCCTATTCAAAGTCATAATACAAAGTTTGTTGTCATACATATATTCAACAGAATTAAGAACTTTACCTGTTAGAACAATTGCCGCAGGTTCCATTTCATAATAAATCATATCAGTAATTTTTCTTGGGTCTGCCCCAAAATCAATTAGTCGGGATGCAACCTGTAATGTTCTTGACGATGTTGAGGTAAACCGAAATCTTCCGGTATCAGTTAAAATGGCAACATAAAGATATTCGGCAATCTCTTTTGAGAGCTGAAAATCAATATATTCAAAATACTCATAGAGCATTTCACCAACAGATGACTTGGAACTGTCCACCCAGTTAAAATCACCTTTTATTTTATTATCACGGTGGTGATCTATATTGATTATCTTACAATTATCCAGAATATATTTTGCCGGTCCGTTGATTCTATTCTGATTAGGACATTCCAGCAAAATTGCAGTATCAATTTTTAATTCATTTTCATCATATTTATCCGGAATTTCATCAATACCTTTAAGAAAACTATATTTTTGCGGAATTTCATCAGTTATAATCGGGTAAACATCTTTCCCTATTTCTTTCAAAAATGAGGTCATCGCTAACAATGAGCCTAACGAATCTCCATCCGGGTCAATATGAGCCACGATTAAAACCGATTCAGCTTGTTGAATAAATCGGTTCAATTCTTCCAATATGGTGATATCGATATTATTCTCTTTTGTCATTATTGATTTCATGCAATAATTGCTCAATTCTTATCCCTTCTTCTATAGAAGGATCAAATTTAAAAATTATTTCAGGGATATGTCTGATTTTCATCACTTTACCCAAGTAAGCTCTAACATTATTTTTGTGTCTATCCATAAAAGAATATACCGATTCCCGATTAACTTCTTCCCCTAAATAAGAGAAATAAACACTGGCATACCTTAAATCTTTTGAAAGTTTGACATAGGTAATCGTAACCATACCTTTAATTTTGTCAGCTAATTCAGTATCAAAATATTCTGAAATATCACGGATCATTTGAGCTTTGACTCTATCAGTACGATTAAAATTTTTCATCAGTATCTCTCCGTATGATATTCCAGCACAATTAAATCCGGATTTGCTTCAATCTTATTTACAACTTTGGCAATCACCTTATCTCCGAAAGAAGATTCATTGGTGACAATAGCAACCCCTAAAGTCGCTGTTCTAAGAACATCATTATTATCAACTTCTGAAATTGAAATGTTAAAATTATTCCTTAGACGAGTAATCAATGATTTAAGAATTCGCCTCTTCTCCTTTAATGAGAATACCGAAGGAAGTTCTAAACGAATATTCAAAATTACTGTAAGCAATGGTTCCACACATAATTAAAGCGTTCTGGCTGTTTCTACAATTACAAAAACTTCAATTTTGTCGCCAACCTTGATGTCGTTATATTTATCAAGGCCAATACCACACTCAAATCCTTCTTTGACTTCTCTGGCATCATCCTTAAATCTCCTTAAAGAACTAATACTTCCAGTATATATAATTTTCTGATCTCTTATTAGTTTAGCTTTGTCTGTTCTATTAATTCTACCTTCTTTAACATAACACCCGGCAATAGCTCCGATTTTTGGCACTTTAAAGACATCACGAACTTCTGCCATTCCAACAAATTCCTCATCAATTCTTGGTGCTAACAATCCTGATAGAGCATCCTTAACATCTTTTTCAGCTTCGTATATAATGTCGTATAATCTGATATCTACTTTTTCAATTTTCGCCGCTTCTCTTGCTCTGGAATCAACAGAGACATGAAAACCTATTAGAATAGCATCGGAAGCAGATGCCAAGAGAATATCTGATTCGCTAATAGAACCAACACCTTTATGAATAATATTAGCCCTTACCTCATCGGTTTCAATTTTCCCAAGTGTATCAGCTAATACTCCAGCAGATCCATCAACATCAGCTTTTATAATAAGGCGAAGTTCTTTAATTTGTCCTTCTTTAATTCGATTATAAATTTGGTCCAGAGTAACAGCACCCATCACTCTTCGAGAATCATATTCACGTTTAATCTGATTTCTTTTCAGGGCAATTTCCTTAGCTTCCTGATCACTTTTGACAATCATAAATGAATCGCCAGCCTGCGGGACCCCATTCAAACCGGTAATTTGAGCAGGCACCGAAGGACCAACGGTCTCAATACGTTCATCGCGGTCATTCATCAAAGTTCTAATTTTCCCTGAATAATTACCAACTACAATCGAATCTGAAATATGAGCCGTACCCTTTTGGATTAAAACAGTAGCAACCGGTCCTCGCCCTTTTTCAAGGCGAGCATCAATCACAACTCCAAATCCTCGGATAGTTGAGTCAGCTTCAAGGTCAAGAATTTCTGCCTGCAAAAGAATCATTTCCAAAAGTTTATCAATGCCTTCACCTGTTTTCGCAGAAATTTCAACCATAATAGTCTTGCCGCCCCATTCTTCAGATAGCACATTATGATTGGATAATTGTGTTCTAATATTATCAGGGTCGGCAGTAGGTTTATCAATTTTATTTATAGCTACAATTATAGGAGCATCTGCCGCTCGGGCATGATCAATAGCTTCAATTGTTTGAGGTTGAACACCTCCATCTGCTGCAACTATCAAAACTACAATATCCGTAACCTGTGAGCCACGTGCTCGCATTGCAGTAAAAGCTTCGTGACCGGGAGTATCAAGAAATGTAATATTTCCAGATGGAAGACGAACTTCGTATGCACCAATATGCTGAGTTATTGCACCAGACTCACCAGCGACCACATTTGATTCTCTTATATAATCGAGTAGAGATGTTTTACCGTGATCAACATGCCCCATAATTGTAACTACCGGAGCACGATGAGTTAGATTTTCTTCAACTTCTTCTTCTCGGATCGTTTCGCCAATTTCAACGATTTTTTCTATTTTAAAATCATATTCGTCGGCAATCATTTCAATTGTGTCCATATCCAGTCGCTGATTTATAGTTGCCATCATTCCCATTTCAAATAACTTAGAAATAACCTCAGCAGGTTTAACTCCCATACCATTGGCAACTTCAGCAAGAGTCATAAATTCATTAACTTTTAAAATATTCGCATCTTCAACAAGAGCTTCCCCTTCGCCTCCGGTTCCTTTTCTATATTTCTTTTTTGGTTTGACGGTTGACAGGGTTGCCATCGTTGATTTAAACGATTTTCCAACTTCAACCTTATCAACAGATCTTGTTTTCTTTTTGCGTCTGTCTTTTTTCTTTTGTTTTTTCTCAAGCTTCCGCAATAATCCTGCTACAGAAGATTTTGAGTCACCTACTTTAATCCCGCCAATTTTAGCCGGAGCACCTTTAGGAGCAGATACTTTCTTGGAGTCTTTTGTCTCCATCTCTTTTTTAACTTGCTGTTTATCTTTTGCAAATTTTTCTTTGACGGCTGTTATCATAGTACCGGTAGCTACCGACATATGAGACTTAGGTTTAAAACCAAGATCTTTTAATATAGTCAACATGGCATTTGAAGAGATTTTATACTCTTTCGCCAAATTATAGACTCTTTTTCTTTCACTTCCCATTAAGGTTCCAACCTCCTTGGAGGATCACAAACTATAATCCATAAACTACTTATTTTTCTTCATCTGATTCGTCTGATTCATCGACTTCATCAGTTACTTCTGAATCATCCGCCATAATATCTTCATTATCTGTTTCTTCATCTTCGTCTTCAATATCCTTGAACATATTATCAGCAGTGATTTTTTCAACTTTAGTTTTTTTATCTACTTTTTGAGATTCCAAAGTCTCTTTTTTAGCTTCGTATCCGTC
>QNAD01000051.1 GCA_003641345.1 Candidatus Zixiibacteriota bacterium
TAACTGAGAGTTGTCTTTCGTATGACTTCCTTACAGTGTTTCATTCAACTAACTATTTCTACCAGACATAGTTATAGACTGGTTTCTTTTTACGAAGCTGTCAAACTACTATAAGGTATCCCTCTTGTCAAGAGTTACACTGCTATTTTTGTCCCTGATATAACAAGGATTTTAGTTATTTTTGACATTTTTCGTTTCTAATTAGACGTTTATGTCTCGAAGTTATAAAAAATGAATAAAAATAATTAAAAAAAAATTAAAGAAAGGCTTGAAAAAAATATTAATTAATAGACATTAATAAGTCTGATTTGGAGAATCACATTATGGAAATTAGAAAAACTTTCCCTTTCGTGAGGAAACTGTTTCTATTAAATAGAATAACTAAAACAATTAACCGAGCAACAAAGCCTGACGTATTGTCGCAAGGCTTTGTGACTCATGCTCTTAGGATTATATGAAAAATTTTGGCACTTTCTTTGCTTTTAACTGGCAATGTGATATGAACGGAACGGCTATTGGAAGGAACTGTTTTGCCAGGGAAGGTAACATAATGTTCAAAAGACTTTTAATTCTGATACTTCTTGTCATCATTTTAGTTTCACTAAATTGGTTCAAGGTAGTTGTTGCTCAGGATTTGTCGAGCATGTCTGAAAAAGAAAAGAAAAGCCTCTTAGAAAAATATAAAAGAGAATTTGAGGTTAATTCAACAGACAGTCTGAAAAATAATAGCAATTACTACAAGAGCCCTGAGATTTATGACACCCTAACTGATGAAGAAAAAATCAACCTATTGGACAATAATCTGCTTGATGATTCTTTAAAAGCTAAAATGCCTCTTAAATATCAAATTTTAAATGACTCAATAGACTCAACTAATGTACTTGATAAAGAAAAAGAGAGCGTTGGTTTAACTCCTTTTGAAGAACTTAAACCATTCGGAATGGAGTTTTTTGAAGTTGAGCAGAAAAACGAAAAACCAATCGAATTAGCGTCAGCCTCAGATTATATTTTAGGTCCGGGTGATAATGTCATTATCTATTTGTGGGGCAGGGTAGATAAAGAACTTAACCTTACCGTTGACCGCGAAGGAAAAATATTTATTCAAAAAATTGGTGAAGTAGTTGCATGGGGTTTGACCATGGAACAATTCACTCAAAAAGTCAAAAAGAAATTATCTCAATCTTATTCTGATTTTCAGATTACTGTTTCTTTAGGAAAAATAAGATCAATAAGAATTTTTGTCAGTGGTGAAGTTAAGAAACCAGGGGCTTATACTGTAAGTTCACTCACTTCAGTTCTTAATGCTCTTTATCATGCAGAAGGTATAAATGAAAGAGGCTCGCTCAGAAATATAAAATTAATGCGTAACGGTAAAACCAAAGCCGTTATTGATCTCTATGATTTTATGCTCAAAGGAGACAACACAAATAATATCAGACTGGAATCAAATGATGTTGTTTTTGTGCCCGTTGCCAAATTAAGAGTAGCAATTCGAGGTGAAATAAATAGAGAAGCAATATATGAATTGAAAAAGAATGAAACCGCTTTAAATCTTTTGGAGCTTGCCGGCAATGCCAAACCTACTGCCCATCTCGACCATATTTTACTTGAAAGAGTCGTTGATAGAACAAATTGGGTAGTTATCGATTTAAATCTTAATTCTGAAAGTGAGATTCCCGTTAACAATGAAATCTTACAGGATGGAGATAGATTAACCATTAATGGAATTTTTGATTTACCAAAAAATAAAATTTCAATTTTTGGTAAAGTTGAACATCCCGGATATTATGAAAGAAAAGACTCAACTCGACTTGCTGATTTATTAAGACAGGCTAAATTACAGCCATACGATGTCTATATGAAACGGGCCAATATTTTCAGAAGATATACAGACTGGCGGACTGAAGTCATTGCCGTTAATATTAATGAAGCTTTAAAAGGAAATCCAGACCATAATCTTCTTCTTAAAGACCAGGATTCAGTATATGTTAATTCTATTGATGAAGTTCTTTGGGATCGCTGGGTATATGTTGATGGGTCAGTAAAAAATCCAGGTGAATATAAATTATATGAAAATATGACGGTTAATGATTTAATATTTTTGGCTGGTTCTTACAATAGAGAAGCATCACGCCATCAGGCAGAAGTTGCCAGATTAGATTCGTTGGGTAATGTATCATTAATTTATGTCTCTTTGACTAATAACCAGGCATCACAAACCCTTTTACATGATGGCGATCATCTTTATATTCGTCAGATTCCCGAATGGCAATCCAGCCCAGTTGTTAGTATAGAAGGGAAAGTCAAATACCCGGGTGAATATATGTTGACCAGCCGTGAAGAAACCTTGTATCAGCTATTAGAAAGAGCTGGCGGTTTCACCCAGAATGCGTTTCCGACCGGTCTCGTCTTGGAAAGAGAATCAATAGGAGATAATCTTGAACGAAACAAAATAAGAGGTTTAGTTAATAATTCACAACCTTTGACGACTGATTCTCTAGGGAATACTGTGAAACAAAATTTATTTGAATATGATCCATCTTCATTAAACAGAATCATTATCGACATAAATCGTTTGATATCTTCCAAAGGAAAACAAGGAGACATTGTCTTAGAGCCGAACGACAGGTTATATATTCCATCAATTCCATCAGGTATAGCTGTGATGGGTGCAGTTGGTTCCAATGGTACTATAAAATTCACTCCCGGTTTAAAAGCAAAAGATTATATCAAAAGAGCGGGAAATTTCACTAAACGATCTGATAAAGAAGAAACAAAACTTATTAGAGCTAACGGTGAAATTTTATCAGGAGGAAAAGCACTGGGACAAAAAGTCAAATTGGGTGATATTATTTTCGTCCCATCGAAAATCAAAAAGGAAAGATATTTCTTGAAAACTCTTACTGAAGTCTTAGCTGCTACTACAAGTTTATTAACAACTGTGTATATTGTAAGTAAATTATAAATTTTCGTTCCACAATTAGGTTACCTTCCTAATATTCGTCGGAGAGCTTCACTTCTCTTCGGCGATTTTTTTTTGGAAATTATTTCTGGTTTAAAAGAAAGAAATTCACATAAAATCACATTTTTTTATTTAACTACTCGTATCACATCATAACGCATTAAAATACAATAGCTTATCAAAGGCAGTTGCTTGTCCATTTGGCATTGTTCTTGCATTAATATTAGTTGTAAAAAATTGACAAAAAAAGGTAAATAATATGTTACAAAAAGTTATAACAAAGCAACATGAAGATATTGTTTCATTAGTTGCTGCTCATACTCAGGTAAGCAAAAAAAATATTTTTACATTCTTAGATTTCACATCATTTTTGTCGGAATTATTGAAATTATCGGCTAATTGGTCACATTTGATATCAATTGGTGCTGTGATTCCGGAAGTGGCAATAGCGGCTGATAGAGCAAATTTGGAAACAAAAGAATTATTGGGTAAAACGCCTTTTTCAAATAAAATTGATCAATTTCTCATTCAATTAGAAAATATTAATCAACCAATATATTTATCGAATCCAAACAGAATCACAGGCGGAAATTTCTCTCTTAAAGATATCAATAAAATTATGAATAGCTTTCCTGACAGTTTAATTATCATTGACGAATATTATTTTGACTTTTTTGGGATTACAGCAAATTCATTAGCCAAAGAAAATAATAATGTTGTTGTATTAAGATCATTCACGTCAGCGTTTGGTATTGGGTCGTGTGATACAGGCTATGCTATAGCTTCTAAAAAATTAATAGAACAAATTGAATATCTTGTTGGCCAAAAAACTATTTCGGCTACAATCAGAAAATCTATTTTAGCCACTATTTTTAATGATGAAGCTTCGCGTCTGTATCTCAAAGAAATTAACAACGAATCGTTGAGGGTTGCAACTCTGCTTAACAAATTAGGAGTACAAAGTCGTATTGTTGCCGGTGATTTTCTTTTAATAAGGGTAAAAGATCCTGTTAGTTTTGGAAATTTTCTGATAAAATATAAAATTGATATTGAAAACCTTGATGGATATCCTCAAATGAAAAAATATATGAAATATCGCATTCAATCCAGACTCTCTAATGATAAATTCCTTGATGTACTCAACAGAATGCCATCCCATTTTTATACGATGTCAAAGAAAGGCCTATCTGCTTTTAGCATAAGGCGTTCCGGAGAAAATATTATTAAATCTGAAAGTCACCTTGGTACCAATAAGACAGATTTTCAGAACAATAATCGAATTGATGCCAATAAAATGAATTCTAATAAAAAAGTATTCTTAAAATAATATCTACCAAAATGTTATATGGAGGACTTTTAGGTCTATTAAATGTAAAATAAACTTTTTTCTTAATGATAAACATGAAATTTCTATTCATGTTTGTTGACAATCATTAAATATTATATATTAATTATTTAAATATTAAATAATCAGGAAAATGTTTAAAAAATAGGGGCAATGAATAAACTAACTAAAAAAATTTTATTATTGTTCTCCGGTTCCTCTGGCTCATTTATCATATCTTTGATAATTCTCTATTGTTCTGTAGCTGTTACCGGTAAACTGGATTCACATATTTATGAAATGCTCATAGCTTTATTTATTATTAGAGCTGGTTTTGCAATTTATAGCCCGCCTCGCCCTGTTTTTAAGACTCTGGTAAATCGTCAGAAAATTAAAAATGTAATAATTAATGAGACATTAATCAGTCTTCTCTTTTTATCGGCTTGTTATCTTATGCAATGGCCAGTTTCACGGTTTAGTATTGGCTTGTTTGTTTTGTGTAATTTCCTGTTACAATTTTCACTTTCTCAGTTGAATAATTTTGTTATAAAATTATTGGCAAAAACCCAAACTCCCGAAAATCACGTTTATTCAAAGCAAGTTATTATTGTTGGCACCGGAAAAAAAGCTAAAGAAATTGCATCCTTGATTTTGGATTCTCCTGAACTTGATTCTCTTTTAATTGGATTTTTGGATTATCAAAAAAAGGGATTGTGGCGTTTCAGGGATATACCATTAATAGGGCATCCTGATGAATTTGAAAAAATTGCATCTCAATGCCATATCAATTCTTTGATAATTGCTACCGATCCAGATGAATTACATAAGACACAGCGATTGTTTGAAGTTTCTGAAAAAATGGGGGTCCCTCTTTGTTTGATGCCTGACTTTTTCGAATCTAAAATTACCAAGCCAAATCAAGCACAATTGAATGGTTTTCCGGCTATTGTTTACTCGGCTGTTCCTCAAGTAAAACTACCTCTTCTTATTAAGACCGTAATCGATAAAATCGGAGCATTGATAGGTATATTGATTACATCTCCAATTATAATATTCAGTGCTATTGCTATTAAGTTTAACAGCAAAGGTCCTGTTTTATTCAAACAGGTTAGGACCGGATTAAACGGACAAAGATTTGAATTTTATAAATTCAGAACGATGTGTAACGATGCCGAACAAAAGAAAACTCAATTAACGCAACTTAATGAAATGTCTGGTCCGGTTTTCAAAATTAAAGATGACCCAAGGGTGACTTCGGTTGGTCGCGTTTTAAGAAAATATTCAATTGATGAACTTCCCCAGTTTTTTAATATTCTTAGAGGAGATATGTCATTGGTTGGTCCAAGACCGCCGTTGCCTTCGGAAGTTATTCATTATGAACCGTGGCAACATCGAAAATTATCCGTCAAACCGGGGATAACTTGCATCTGGCAGGTAAATGGTCGTAATGCTATTGATTTTGAAGATTGGATGCGATTAGATTTGCAATACATTGATAACTGGTCACTCTGGCTTGATACTAAATTGATTCTTCAAACTATTCCGGCTGTAATGAAAAGCCGAGGGGCATCATAAATTATCTCTTTATTGTTTGATTCCTGTTTAAAACTCTATTATAAATATATCAATATTTTAAAAGTGGATAAATGTATGAAAAAAATATTATTACTGTTTATAATTTTGATATTGTTTCAACCTGTGAAAGCAAATTATATCCCATTCGGGACTGCTGAGTTTGAATTTGTTTATGATCGTATGGAAAGAAATAATACAATTGAGCTTTCACGTTTTGACCATCAACTAGGATTCTATCTAAATTATGACAGCGAGAATCTTCCTTTTAATTATTTATCGAAACCCACTAAAGGGGAAATAGGTTTTTTAGGGTTTTTTACCGAGGATATATTTTCTAAAAAAGAAAATCATGCTATTGCTTACGAATCTTTCCGAGGTGGTCTGTTTTTTTGTCCAACTAAAAAAATACAAATTTTCGCTAATTTCAAACTTGATGAAAAAATTGCTAACGATAAAAACTATACCGGGAAAAAATGGCGAGGACTGGCGGGAAATGTTGAGAACTCTATTTTTATATTTAAACTGAAAAATTTAGATTTTATAGCTGGGCGGTTTGCATCGTTCTGGGGACCCAGAAATTCTTTGCTCTTAGCATCGAATGTGGCACTTGATGGATTTGAGTCACGTTGGCGGTATGGTAAATTAACTTTTACTTATAAATTTGCACAACTTGATGACCTTCAACATAACATTAATAACTCAACAATATTTGAAAACAGATACTTTGCCGGACACAGAGTGGATTTCCATTTTTTAGATAATTTTAGATTAGGTTTGTTTGAAACAATTATTTTTGGCGGCGAAGGACGTCAGATTGACTTAGCTTATCTCAACCCTCTTTTATTATACCACGCTGTTCAGTTAAATAAAGACGTCAACGACAATACTTTTTTAGGTTTTGATTTTGACTATCAACCCAAAGCAGGTATCAATCTTTACGGTCAATTAGTTGTTGATGATTTTCAGATTGACAAGAGAGTTCAAGGCGATCAGGAACCGAATGAGATTGGCTTGTTGATTGGTTCATATGTTGTTGATTTAATAAAATCGGTGGACATAAAAGCTGAATACTCAAGAGTTACTAATAGGACCTACAATCAAAATCTGACCAGAAACAGATATGTTTATGACGGCGAGTTGTTAAGTGCGGCTTTAGGTAATGATTATGATTTTTCAAAAATTAAAATTATCAGATGGTTTTCATCGGATTTTTACTCAGCTTTGAATTTATCGTATTATCGTCAGGGCGAAGGAAGAGTATTAGACGACTGGACTCAACCATGGTTTGATATTGATGGTGATTATTCAGAACCTTTTCCAACCGGTACGGTTGAAAAACATTTTAACATATCTATACAATTCAAAGGGTTTTTCAAAAACAATTTTTATGTTGATTTTGAAGGTGGATTTGAAAAAGTGAACAATTTTGAACATCGTGTGGATGATTCCAGAAACTTTCCATTTATCAAGCTCAAATTATCGGGGTTTATAAGTTCGATTATTGATTTAAATTAAAAATCAACTTGGGAAATTATAAACGGACTAACTTGAACCTTAGCAACTAAAGTTGTATACTAAAAAGAAAGACTATGGAGATAAAATGATTTCAGCTAAAATGAAATGGACTGATGGATTAAAATTTGAAGGTAGCTCTGCATTCGGGCATAAAATTGTCACCGATAGTAGCAAACAAACCGGAGGTGAAGAAGCCGGTTATACACCTACAGAATTGCTTTTATATAGTATTGCAGGTTGTACTGGAATCGACGTTGTACGGGTTATGGGAAAAATGAGGCAGAATTTAGAATCTCTGGAAATCGAAGTGGTTGCTCATCAAAATAAAGATTACCCTAAACCATTTCACACAATTGAGGTAAAATTTGTTGCATCCGGTGAAAATCTGGATCCTGAAAAACTTAAAAAAGCAATCGAACTTTCAGAGGATAAATATTGCGTTGTCAGCCAAACAGTTAAAGAAGTTGGAAAAGTTGTCACCAGTTATGAAATTGTTTGAATCATTTTAGAGTAAAAACAATCATATAAAAAATAGAGATTTGATACTGAGAACTTTTTAAAGTTAAATTGGTTGTATAGTTTATGAGTAAAAAACTTAAAAGAAATTTGTTATTTACCTCAGCCGGTGCTGTTATTGGTTTTGGTGCCTCATGGTTATATATGAATTTGGGCTCAACCTGACAAATTATGTGCAACCCATATATTGCTACTTCACTGGGTGCTGTTGCCGGTTTGGTAATGTCAAAAACTGATTAAGGAAATAGAGAAAATGCCTTTATTTGAATTTCAATGCAAAGAGTGCGAACATAAATTTGAAGAACTTGTCACAAATGATGCCGAGCTTGTCAAATGTCCAAAATGTAAAAGCAACAATGTTGCTAAATTGTTGTCAACTTTTTCTGCTTCAGCTTCATCATCTGGTTCAATATCAGGTGGAACACAGTCTTCGTCACAATGCAGTTCCGGTTTTTCGTGAGCATAGGAAATTTTAGCGGCGTGCCCGCTTATTAATACAATCATCTTTCCCAATAATTACGAAAAACTACGTTCAAAGCTATTTGAGACAACAAATGGAAAGTTCTTATAGCTCTGATATTATAAATAAACGCTTTTTAATGGTCTGATTTACCTGCGTTAATATGTTAAATTACATGATTTTTATCCCATAATAAGAAGGATTACCTAATCCTGTCTTGATTTTTTATAGTTTTTTTCAGATAATAGATAATAATTATTTTAATAAAGAAAGGGAAAAATGATTACCACAAATACAAAGCAAACAGAAAATCTTACCCGGGATAAAATCGATTCCAAACTAAAATGGAATTTAGGCGATATTTACCAATCTGATAAGGATTGGGAAAATGATATGGAAAAAGCCAAAACGATGATTACTGATGCCAAAAAGTTTATGGGTAAATTAAATGAATCACCAAAATTTTTATTTGAGTGTCTTACTGCTCGCACCGAACTTGGAAAAACAATTTTCAATCTCTTTCAATATGCACATCTGAACAAAGATTTAGATAATCGCAACTCTAAAAACCAGGCGATGAATGACCGAGCGGCAATGATAAGTGCTCAAGCCGGAGCCGCCTTCTCTTTTGTTGAACCAGAACTTTTAAAAATGACCGATGAACAACTTCTTGAAATAAGCTCAAAATTCCCCAAAACCGATGAATATGATTTTTATATCAAAGAGTTGATTCGTTCTCGTAAACATATTCGTTCTGAAGAAGTCGAAGAACTTCTGGCACAATCAGCAATGGTAGCTCGTGCCTCCGACACAATCTTCACCGCTTTAGATGATGCCGATATAATTTATCCTTCAATAAAAGACAAAGACGGCAACGAAGTTCAGTTGACCAAACAAAAATATATGAAATTTATGGAATCATCTGACCCACGAGTGCGGCAGGATGCCAACGAAGCTTTTTATCAACCATATAAAGAACATATCAACACCACCGGCTCATCGCTATCTTCGTCTGTAACAAAAGATTTGTTTTATGCCAAAGCCCGTAAATTTGATAGTTGCCTTAAGGCATCGTTAGACAGTGATAATATTTCTCTTGATGTTTATCATTCATTACTTGATAACACAGAGTCAGATTTGTCAGGA
>QNAD01000052.1 GCA_003641345.1 Candidatus Zixiibacteriota bacterium
AGATGTTGCGGTGGGTCCTGAAAATCTGTGTAAACAGATTTTTGTGACCTACCGCTCTTTAATTACAACTACTTAAGTGTCGGGTCACAATCCACCTTCGGTAAATCAGGACACGACACAACTGAAATGAGGGTTTATCAACAAGCCCCTTGGGATGTGTCTCTATTTATTATTCTATACATAAAAAACAACCCCAAACAAGTTTGAGGTTGCCACCCTATAATCGCAAAGATTTTACTCAACCTACCGCAAGCGGTGGGTTACCATTTTTTTATTAAATTAAATCGGCAATATCGGTTTACGGTGTAGGTGGGGCAGGACCATTTTGGAACAAATAATCAACCAAATATGTTATGTCCGGCATTGAAATAACCAAATCAGCAGTAACATCGCCAGCCTGAAATGCAATAGGTTTTGGTCCTAATAAAAAGAAAAAGTTTACAAGATAAGTTAAATCACCAATTCCTATTTGTCCGCTAAGATTAGCATCGCCTCTTAAAACATATTTTGAGCTTATAGTACCATTGTGAAATTCCGGAGTGAATTCAGCAAACTCTGATTCGAGTTTTAAATTATAGACATAATTCTGAGTTGAATCAACACTGCTCGTTTTATCTCCTAATTCCAATGCTGCAATTGAGAAAAACAATTTAGCGATTTCTCCGTTTCCAGGGGGTAATAGAGGAGCACCACCGCCATTATCTGCTTGAAGAGCTATTGTATAACTATTGTTAGAAGGATCGTTTGTTAAGAATTTTTTGTCTTCGAAATATTCTGTGCGACTGCCAAATCCAACTGAATCTAAAACCATATCTATAGTAGCATCAAATTCAAATGGTATAATAATTCTATTAAAATTCATTGAGTTATTTAATTCAACTGACATAACTGCCTGTTCTCCGGCATAAACGGAATCAGATATAAACCTTAAAGTATCTCCTGGAGCAATTACAAATCCGTTTTGGGTTGATACCAGTGGACCATAGGCTGTCTCTATTGTCAAAGAGACATTGAAAGCTCCCGAATAAGTGTAAGTATGGACAGGGTTTTGAAGGGTAGATGTGTTGCCATCACCAAAATCCCATTGCCAAGAGCTTGCAGGTATGCTTGAGCTGTCATAGAATTGAACAGTTATAGGAGGGTCTCCAAACGTTGTGTCTGCTGTAAATTTAGCTCCCCATTCCACTGCGGCGGCGGCATCAACAAGACCCCATCCATAAGTATTGTTAGGTGCGTCAGAATTGTCAGCGGTCTCCATAATAAGAGTTCTGATAAGCGACGATGGAAATGTCGGGTGTGCTTCAATGGAAAGACAAGCTACCCCGGCCACTAAAGGACAAGAAAAAGAAGTACCGCTTGATGTACCATAACTAAAATCAGAATAAGCATCCGAAACATAATCAGATAACCCACGAGCTACAACTTCTGGTTTAATTCTCCCATCGTAAGTTGGACCTCTTGATGAAAAACTGGTAATTAATCCTGCTGATGAGACCGCACCAACAGAAAGAATTTCAAAAGCATCTGCCGGAGCACCCAAAGATCCTGAAGAAGGACCTGAGTTCCCCATTGAATTACAAACAATAATCCCAAGACTTGCGGCAGTATTAGCGGCTATTGTTGTTAGAGCAGTTTCTCCATCGAAATCTTCGTAGGTGTACCAGTCAGTATAACCAAGAGAAGAGGAGATAACATCTGCTCCTAATTGTTCAACCCATTCAGCGGCGGCAACCCAGTTGTCTTCTTCGACCACAGTTTCACTTCTGACATCTTCAGTTTTACATAATATTATATTTGCATTATAAGCAGGTCCAATTAAATTACCCGGCATGAAGCCGGCTGATGTTCCCCATGTTGATGTTCCATGATTCCATGAGTCAGAGGCATCTTCCGGTTCATTAGATACATTGCTGTCATTGAAAATAAAATCATATTCTGCAAGAACTCTGTTGTGATTATAATGATAAGCAAATGCTTCGTGAGATTTTCTGAACCCGGTATCAAATATTGCCAGCGTAACGCCTGCTCCGCTAAAGCCTTTATTATGAGCTGAAATTACATTTATTTGATTGACCTGGGCATATGAATTGCCATAATCTAAACTGTTAGAAGATTTAATATAATCATCATCTGTTTCTGAATTGTTTGGTATTATCGGGATATTTCTTTTGAAAAAAGCTACAGGTTCAATTTTGTAAACAAAAGGCATTTGTTCAATACTTTTTAGTTTTGTTATCTCTATTTCAAAACTGGCAGCATTTAGCCATTTGGATTCTCTTCTTAATTTACCTCCTGATTCAATTATTTTTTCGATGTAATCAGCTTTTATCGGTATATCAAGAAAAAGCACACCTTGTATGTTTTCTTTTGAGCGACGAGTTTTAACTTTTTCGGATAATATTATTTTTGATGCTACTTTATCAAATCCGGCTTTGTCATAAAAGCCTTTGTCGGTAAAATGTATCCATACTGTCGCTGTTTCACTATTTCTGTTTTTCAGGAAATTTTCAACATTAACAGTTAATGATTTATCCGGTTTTATCCGAAAAAGAGCTGATTGTGATAAATTATCAGCTGTTTTAGCTTGTAGAATTGAGCTAAAACTTATTAGGCAGGCAAAAAAAAGTACGGTAAGTTTTTTCATTTTAGTCCTAATATAATGACTGTTTTAAAAAGTAAGACCTTAATATTAAAATACATCTTACATTAATTTTGTCAATACTAATGTTGTTATCTATTATATATAGGTAATTTCCCATACTTATATTACATATCCATATAAAGATTTTTCCGGAAAATTCACAACTCCCAAAATAATTTTGTAGATTGTTTAATTACAACAGGATATGAGCATGGATATTTCTTTTGATATGCAAATATAAAGGCATGTATTCTGCTTTGTAATTTGTGTAAGTAGAATTGATATAATTTTTTTACTTAAATTGATAATTATTTAAAGGATGGTGAAAATATGAGAAGATTGTTTTCAAATCGAGGCATGACAATAATCGAATTGCTTTCAACGGTTGCCATTATTGGGATTGTATCTACAATGGCGGTACCAAGAGTCCAAAAAGCTTTGGATAAAATTAATTCCAAGTCGGGAAACAGGGAAATGGTGTCATCGTTAAAATTAGCTCGATCTATGGCAATTACAGATAAAGTTCCTTATGGCGTTAATTTAGGTACAAACGAACCGTTTACTTTTACTCTTTTTAAAGATGAAGCCAATTTGGCGAATTATACATTTGATGATGCCGATTCAGTTATACGAGTAGATACTCTTCCAATTGAGTTTTCAACCCTAACTTCAAATCTATCAACTCAAACAATAATTTTTCAGCCTAATGGTTCTGTCTCTATTCCCGCAGGTGCTTTGGGAACATCATCTCAAATCTATATTGTTACATTAGTTAGCACTCAAAATCTGTTGTCTATACATGATAATTTGATACTTCCTGCAACCGGACGAGTAAAAACAAATTCATACTATTATTAAGAATCAACCTGCTTGTTGAAAAAAACCCCGCTTAGTCGGGGTTTTTTATTGTCGTTTAATCACTTACGCCGGTAGTAACTTATATCCTAATCATAAGAATATACTAAACAACAACTTAATTCCAATTTTGGAAATACTGAATTTCTGAAAAGGATTATATGAAATTCATTTTTACATGTTAATTGTCTTCAATCTGTGCCGATAAAGAAAAGTAAGTAAATATTTAATATGAATTCAAATTTTCATTTAAGTGAGTGAAATATGGCATTTGGAAAAAGTAAGAGTACAGTCGGATTAGATATTGGTGCTAATTCAATTAAGTTAGTTAAATTAGATCATACTAAATCCGGTTATTCAGTTTCGGCTATTGGTATTAGGGAGCTTCCTCCCGAGGCTATAGTAGCCGGTGAAATTCGTGATCGTGAAGCAGTAATATTTAATATCCAATCTTTGATTGATCAAACTGATCCTAAGATTAGAGATGTAGTAATCTCTATTGCTGGACATGGTGTTATTACTGATAGGTTTACTATTGATAAAAAAGTCGGCGCTGAAGCAGAGCAGGCTATTTTATTTGAAACCGAACAAAGAGCACCGTTTGATGTTGATGATGTATCTTTGGATTATCATATCATTAAGACCGATGATGATGTCAACAAAATGGATGTGTTATTAGTTGCGGCGAGAAAAGAGTATCTTAAAATGATGCTTGACCTGGTCGAAGATTGCGAGTTAAGACCAGTTGTTGTTGATGATGATGCATTGGCGATTTTGAATGCTTACGAAAACAATTATGAAATTGATCCAACTCGGTCTATGGCGTTGGTCAATATTGGTCATGATGTTACTAATGTTACTTATGTTGTCGATGGTGTTTATCATTCTACTCGTGATGTGTCATCCGGTACCAGAGATATTTATAATGCTATTCAGAAAGAATTTCGCTTAAATCCTGAACTCACCAATAAAGCAATCAAAGGTGAAATGAATGATTCTATTGACCAGGATATGCTTAAAGCTACGATAATTTCCTCAACCGATGAGCTTATGTCCGGACTGGAATTAGCCTTTTCTTATTTTAAGTCACAATCAAAAATAGATAATTTGGATTGGTTGGTTTTATCAGGTGGTGGAGCTTTGATTCCGTTTCTGCCGGAATTTTTACAGTCAAAATTAAATGTTCCTTTAGAAATTTCTAATCCATTAAGAAATGTGGATTATGATCCGGAGTTGTTCCATTATCTGCAACCTGAAAAAATTGCACCTCTATTGACAGTCCCAATCGGGCTGGCTATGCGGAAGGTAAGGTAAATTACCTATGATAGAAATAAATCTACTTCCAAAAGATTACAGGAAAAAGTCACTCTCATTTTCGATGGGGAAAACCGGTGTGTTTGCTGTTGCCGGAGGTGTGGGTGTTGTAATAATGCTTTTTGTTGTTACCCTTTTTCAATTAAATCAGATTTCTAATCTTGATGAAAATATCCAAAAAGCCAAACAGAGAGCTTCGATGCTCCAAAAGGATATCAGGGTTGTTGATGGTCTGATAGATGTCAAAAATAAAATTACCCAGAGAATGAATGCTGTTGAAAAACTTGACAGTCATCGCTCTTCATGGGTAAGAATTATGGAAGATATGGCAAGAAATGTCCCTGAGTTTGTATGGATGCAAAAGTTTGAAGATAATGGTCCAAAGCAAGCCGGAACTCCTGTGGATGATGAAAAATCTAAAAACAGGAGAAAAAAGAAAGAAAAACAGGCGCCATCTATTAATGAAAATTTAAATGCCGAAGTTAGAAATGTCAAAATCGAAGGGTATTCATTTACTCTAAATGCTTTGGCTTCTTTTATGATAAATATGATGCGTTCTGATTATTTCGATAATGTGGAGCTTACTTCAACCGAAGAAAAGAAGCTTGATAATCAGGATAACCATAAAGCTTATAACTTTATTTTAACCTGTGATTTGCATTTCCTCTCTGATGAAAAATTGCGAGGTATGGTTGCTTCAGTGAATTCAAAGAAGCAATCCCAAAAAGGAAAAACAAGTCATAAGGTCTTAAATTAGGGAAGAATTAGAATGGACTTAAAAGATTCCAAAATTCAAAAAATTGCGTTAGGTGTTATAGCCTTTTTCATTGTTGTATATTTTTGGTATGGTCGAGTTTACTCGCGCTATGATAATCAAATTTCACAAAAAGCTCAGGAATTTGAAACTATAACTACCAATTTACGCAATGTGGAAATGAAAGCCAAATCTTTGGAAGCTCTCAAATTGGAATATTCTGATTTGATTGAAAGGTATAATGAAATTGAAGCGTTATTGCCCGAAGTGAAACAGATTCCTTCATTTTTAGTGCAATTACATATGGCTTCTTCATTAACAGGTACTAAAATAACAAAACTTGTCCCGTCCGAAGTTTCCTCCAATGAATTCTACAATATTGCACAATTCGAAGTAGAACTATCAGGAGGATTTCATAATTTCGGACGATTCATAAGTTATGTAGCTAATTTTCCGTTTATCACAAATGTTATGGATATGAAAATAGAATCTCTGGAAGTTACTAAGACTAAACAAAGTGCTGAAGAAAATAAGAAATTAGCCTCTAATCAAAAAGAAGATGTCATTAAATCTTCTTTTAGACTAACAACATATTTTGTAAAAGATAGTGAACGTTTAAAAGAGGTTACCCTTTAGGAGAATAGCATGAAATTTATAAGTTCTTTTATATTCTGTCTGATTGTAATCCTCATTGGAGTTAACGTCAATGCGGCTAAAGTCAATAATGTTGACGTTTACTACGAAAACGGTAAGACTTGTGCAGCTATTGAAGTTGATGGAACAATTAGATTTACTCATCAGATTGAAGATGCAAAAGATGGTAAGCCGTTTAGAATAATTGTAGATATTCTCTCAGCTACCCATAATCTTGGAGCCAAAAGTTTTGTTAATTTGCCGAAAAGTTCCATATTGAAAATTAGATCAAGCCAATATTGCGTAAAGCCAGAAAATGTTGTTCGGGTTGTTTTTGATATGGCTCATGAATCTGTTTACAGTATTGATTTAAGTGGAAATGTTATTAAAGTTTCTATTCCTGATAAATCAACAAAATCATTTGAGAGATGGTCATCGAAGAAATTCTTAGCTGGTTTGAAACCGAAAAAAGAATCCAAGCAAAAGTTGGCTGTCAAAAAAGAAACAAAAAAACAACCTAAAACTTTTGCTCAAATCAATAATTCAATTGAAAAAGACAGGTTGGCTTCTTTAGGTAGTAATAAGACAAAAAAACAAACAAAAACTACCGTTAAAATTGTCGCCAAAGAATCTAAACAAAATTATGGACCCAAATTCGACTCCAAATTATTAGCTGATGCTTCCCATTCTAAAATAAAAACAGAGAAAAAAGATGCTACTAAAAAAGTAGCAATAAAACCTATTGTTACAACTAAAAAAGTAAATAAATTGGCAGTAAAAAAAGCTGTCGAACCTAAAAAAACTGACAACTCAAAAGTAGTGAAAGGGCAGGTTAAAAAAGGTCCAGCACCGAAACCAAAAACAGAGCAAAAAACTGTTTATGCAAGTAAAAGCAATTTTTCTGATAAAAAAGAAGCAGTTCAAAAGAGTAAAACTGTCGTAACTAAATCAGACAAGAAAAGTACTCTCAAGAAAAACAAAGTTGTTGCTCAGACGACCAAGAAAAAGAACCCTTCCACAAAAACTAAAACAGTTGCTTTAAATACAGACAAGAAAAAATCTGAAAATACCAAAACGACAGTTGCGAAAGTTAAAAAGAAAAAATCAAATACTTCCAGGTTCCGTCGTTCGGCAACAGAAAATCGCAAAATTAAGGGTACGATGGTTGCTGAATTCCCGAGAAGATTGGTGATTAAATACAAAACCCGCTTGAATAGGGACCCTTTTGAAACTCTTATTAATGAGACCAAAATCAACAATTCTCTTATTCAGAAAAAACTACCTAATGTCGAAGGTCTCAAATTGGTAGGTATTATTGATTCCGAAACTGAAAAAAATCGTGCTTTGTTCGAAGATGCTGACGGTTTTGGGTATATTTTGAAATCCGGTGATAAAGTTAAAAAAGGTTATGTTCTACGTGTGGAAAATGATAAAGTCTATTTCCAAATTTTTGAATATGGTTGGAGCAGAACAGTAGCTTTGAATCTTGAAGAATAATGATGAAAGGACGGCAATAGTATGTTGAAAAGTTGGAACAAAATTTTAATTACACTGGCTACAATTGTTTTAATGTTCGTTATGCTCTACCCGGTGTATGCTGAAGAAGAAAAGAAGGATCCAACTGCCCCTATGAAAAATTTACAGTTTCAGGCGGCAGAAATAAATTCGGTTCTTAATTTTCTTGCTGATTATGGCGGTGTAAATGTTGTTGTGTCGCCTAAAGTTAAGGGGACGGTAACAATTAAATTGAATGATATACTATGGCGAGATGCTATGGACATTATCGCCAGAACTTACGGTTTGGTTGTTGTAGAAGAAAAACAGGGATATCTTAGAGTTCTTAATATAGGAGATTATCATAAAGAAGTTTCCGAATATGAGAAACATAATAAAGAACAGAGAGAAATTGTTTCGTTGGAAACAAAGATTGTTCAAATCTCGAATTCATCAGCTGAAGATATTGTTTCTTCGGTTAAATCGTTACTGACTCCTGAAAGAGGACAGGCAATTGCCGACATACGTTCTAACTCTATTATTGTACAGGAAATCCCAGACAATATGGAAACAGTGCTGAAATTTATTGCTGAATTAGATAAACCTGCTAAACAGATTAAAATCTCCGCTCAAATGTTGGAAGTATTTACAAAAGATATTGAGGAACTTGGAATAAGTTGGGGCGCTAGTGGCACTTATGCTACTGAGTCCGGACGTTCCTTTGAGCAGGAAGCCAATGTATTTAATCGTACTTCTGATCCTGCAGGTTCTTATCAGGTATTTGCGATTCAGAACGGTTGGAGTGTTGATGCGGTTGTAGAAGCTATCGTTAATTCAGGTAAGGGCAAAGTTTTGGCTCATCCGGAAATAACTACTGTTGACAATAAAGAAGCCAGGATTCAGATGGGGCAGAAAATCCCAGTCAAGCAATTTGATGAATCAGGTAATATTGTTATAACATTTGAAGAAGTTGGAACAATACTTAAAGTTACTCCGCACATTACTGCAGAAGATCGAATATTAATGCATCTTGTTCCGGAACGTTCTACTTATGAATATGACCCAAATGGAGTTATTATTAGTATTAGCACTGCTGAAACTAATGTTATTGTTGAAAATGGACAAACCGCTGTTATCGGTGGTTTAACTACTCAGGACGAAGTTTCCAATGAGGTTGGTGTCCCGATTTTAAAAGATATTCCAATTGTCGGATTACTTTTCAAGTACACAAACAACCGACTTGAAAGCCGTGATCTGGTGATTTTTGTTACGCCTACCATCATTGAAGATGGTTTCGCAATGGAAGGGTAAATATTTGTCCCCCTCGGGATTACCGAGGGGGTTTATTATAATAAACATCAAACAGGTGAATTGGTTTTTATAGGATTTAGGAGAGAATATGTTTAATAAAAGAAAACTTGTAATAATAATAATGATGTTGTCTTTGTTGGTAATGTCCGGATTTTTGGGCTGTAGTTCCAAGTCTGTTTCAGATGAAGTAACCGGTACAACATCCCTCAGCGTTAGTGCGTCTCCTCCGGCTCTTACAATCGGTGAAACTTCTGTTGTAGAAGCAAATTTGACAGATGGTACGGTAGCTATTCCTAATCAGGAATTAACCTTTACTGTTGAGCCGAGTAGTGCAGGATATTTTTCTCCAGTTATTGACACTACCAATGTTAGTGGTATTGCAGCTACTGTTTTTACTTCCACTACATCCGGTACAGCTACGATAACAG
>QNAD01000053.1 GCA_003641345.1 Candidatus Zixiibacteriota bacterium
CACGCCAGATGCTAACCCATCTAATCCATCAATTAAATTGATTGAATTTGTGAGCATTATAACCCATATAATTGTTAAAATAATAGAAAAATTACCAATATCAACAGATCCCCATGGTGATGAGACCAATTCAACCTGCAAGCCACCCAAATAAATAACTATAGCACTGCTAATCTGAGCGGCAAGTTTTACCCAGGCGGATAAAGGCACAATATCATCGGCTAATCCAACCAATAATATTATTAATGACCCCAAAAATATATACAGTATCGAACTATTGATTTCAAAAAAAGTCTCAGGGTAAGTGAACTTGAGAATTAAAAAAGTAATCCAAAAAACAAAAAACAGACCAATACCGCCAATTATCGGAGTAGGCTTTTTGTGCCGCTTATGTTTTCCAGGTAAATCGAGAAAATTATATTTGTAACTTAATTTAATTAGAATAGGAATCAGAATTATTCCCAATATAAAGCTGATAGCTATGCCAATACTTATCTGAATGAAATCCATTGTTCTATTCCGGTTTCCTAATCAATGAATATATGCTTAGTAAAATAAAATTAATAATCAATAACAATGGCAGTAAAAAAAGTGAAAATCCATTGGGGATATGTTTAAGAAAGTATTTCCAAACTGAATGATGGTGATATAATTTTCGTTTTAAACTTCCAGTTGTACTACCCTTGCCCCAATAATGTACACCTCCCGAAGAAGGAACAAAATAATTATTATATCCATTCATACTTAATCTTAAACAAAGATCGGTATCTTCCATATACATAAAAAATCTTTTATCAAATCCGCCAACTTTTTGGAATATATTTTTCTTAACCAATAAAGCTGTTCCGGAAACAGCATCTACTTTCGTTGTCGTTTCAAAATCTTTCAGAGTGTACTCTGAATCACCTCTCAATAACCAACTTAATATAGATCCTCTTGAAAACAGGATATTAGAAATCGAAGGGAACTTCCGACATGTTGCTTGAAAAGAATTATCAGGGAAACGCATACGTGAAACCATGCCGCCAACATTTTCCATATTCAAATAACTATCCAATAAATTCTTTATTGCATCTTCGTCTAATATTACATCCGGATTTAAAAAATACAGGAACTCATTATTTGCCTTTTCAGCCCCCTGATTACATCCACGGGCAAAACCTAAATTTTTTTTATTTTCTATAATTGAAACTTCAGGAAATTTTTCTGATACTATTGAGATAGTATTGTCCGTGGAATTGTTGTCCACCAATATTACTTCGCCGGAAATTTGTCTTAAATTATCAAAAACTGATTTAAGACAATTAATAATTACAGATGAAGAATTATAAGCGACTATTATAACGGAAATATTGCTGGTAATCAAAAAACGATCAACTCTCTATTTTAATTTACCGAACATAGCTTTTAATCTAAGCAACCAAACCATCGTTACCGCTTCCCGAATTATTCCTTTTGACATTTTCGATGTTCCGGCAATCCTATCTACAAAAACAATAGGAATTTCTTTAATCTTGAATCCCTTTTTCCATGTACGCATTGACATTTCAATCTGGAAAGAATATCCGTTGGAACGAACATCATCAAGATTAATAGTTTTTAATACTTCAACCCGAAAACATTTGAACCCGCCGGTTGCATCTCGAAGCGGAAGTCCGGTCACAATTCGTGTATAAACATTGGCATAATATGACAGAAGCAATCTCATCATAGGCCAGTTAATAACATTTACTCCTGATATATAACGTGACCCAATTACCAAATCATGAGTTTGAATCTCTTTTAGAAAGTCTTTTATGTATTCCGGCCCATGTGAGAAATCAGCATCCATTTCAAAAACTAAATCAAAATCATTTTCAATCGCCCATTTGAATCCAGCAATATAGGCACGTCCAAGCCCTTCTTTATTTTCACGATGTAGCACGAAAACTTTTTCTTCATCATTGGAAAGTCTTTCTGCAATCTTTCCCGTCCCATCCGGAGAATTATCGTCAACAATCAGCACATGGATTCTGGCGTCAAGAGGTAACACAGCCTGGACAATTTTTTCAATATTTTCACGTTCGTTATAAGTTGGAAAAATTATAAGAGCTCTTTGCTTTTGAGTCATTTTATTTCATATCCTTTATTCAAATCAATTTCGCTTAAAATAATTAGGTTTCCTCTAAATATCAACCCGACCATTAATTATGCAGGTTAATCTCTACTTATATTCTTCCTTTGCTCATCCAGTAAGGCTTGTATTTTCTGGCGCATATCTCCAAGTTCTTCTTTGACTGCCGCCTGCCCTTCGGACAAAAAACCCATCATAAACAGACCCAGCCCAATACCAATAAGTAAAATCACAAGATATAACAATGGAAGTTGAGTTTCAGATTGAAAATATTTTAGGTATATTGACCATAACCCAACCAGACTTCCCAAAAATATCATAATCGAACCTAATACCCCAAAAAAGAGCAATGGTTTCCTTAAAAATGTAATCTGAAATTTAACAGCCAACATATCCAAAACCCCAATAGGAATCCGCCAGAATGAAAATTTAGTCGTCCCCCAATTTCTAGAATAGAGTGGAACTTTCACTTCTTCAACCTGAAACCCTTCAGCAGCCGCCAATACTACCAGATAGCGATGCCAATCTTTACGCAAGAATATCCGTTTGATAATTTCTTTTCTAAACGCTTTGACAGCATTTAGGTCATGGACTTTTAAATTGAAAATTTTGCGTGAAACCCAATTATAGATTTGGGATACAAATCTTTTTTCATATTTCCCCTGTTTCCATCCGGTACTTAAATCAGCTCCGTCAAAAATCGGTTGAATCAGGGATGGAATATCTTCTGGTTTGTACTGTAAATCAGCTGGGTAGAAAACGTATATTTCTCCGGAAGCAGTTGAAAATCCAGTCTGAAGAGCCTCGGTTAATCCTCTATTGTACTGATGGCTGGCATATCGGATAAAATTGTATTTTTTTGCGTTTTCTTTGATTTTTTGAAGAGTATTGTCGGTTGAGCCGTCATCAATTATCACCAATTCAGATTTGAAATCAGCTTTTTTCTGCATTTCATCAAATTGTTTACATAACTCATCAATATTCCCTTCTTCGTTTAAAGCGGGAATGATTGTACTAACAATGCTGTTTTTTATCTCTTCTTTATTCAAAAAAATCCTTATTTACTGGTTAAAATTATTATTATTTACCTATTTTATACTATAAATAGTAAAACCACAATAGTTTTACTATACAAATATAATCGACTGTATAATGCTATTTTATTAACTAAAACTCAACTCTTTTTTTTATAATTCATATCACTACTGTCCTGTTAAAATAGTGATAATTGATGTATAGGGTCACGTATATTTTTCAATTTATTCACATTAAGCGACAGGATGTCGATTAACATCGTTCTTTCCATAAGGATTTCTTTAGCAATCCTCTTAATGAAAACAAATTGTCTGGTTGAAGATCTCCTCCCATAATCTTAGCTAAACTCTTTCTTGCTCCAATGGAAGAAGTAGATAATTTTATAAATAAATATCTGCCTAAAGAAGATTTAAGAAAATTTCTTGCTGAAGAAAAACCTTTATGTGTTTTTCCCATCCTTTTTTTAATTACATTTTCATAAGTGCTAAGTTGTTCTTTACTATAGGGGAATTTAGATTTGATAATTACGTCTCCTGCAACAATTCCTGTTTCAATTGCATTTCCTATCCCTGCTCCCAAAAGGTCCCAATCACAATCTATATTTTCTCCAGTGATTAAAACCCTATCTAAAACATAATCCCCTTTTCTTAAACCAATTCTAAGTGGATAACCTTTTGGTTTACTGATAAATTTAGAGTTACCTAAAATTTCTTTAACAGTACTTTGAATAAAAGTTTCAAATAAGCCTTTTAACAAATTTTTAGGTCCTTGACTCCCTAAACCAACATTAAGAACATTTCCAGGGCAAGGCAAAATCCATCCAAAACTATCCATATCCTTACTAAAGTATATGAGGTTGTGGTCTATTCTCAAATTATTACTCATGTACCCTCTTATTGCTACACCAATATTTTCTTTACTAAATGAAAATCCTAATTTTCTAGCCAAATTAATTCTCGCACCAGTTGATAAAACAAGCACATCCCCTTTATAGCTATTTTGATTAGAGTCTTCTATTAAAACTCCCTCAGAAGATATTTTAATACTATTTATATTTGAGTTATATAGTAATTTTCCACCAGATGATCTTACTTTATCCCTCATTAACTTATCAAGAACACTTCTTTGTAGATTTATTACAGGCAACTCTGCTACTATTGGTTTACTATTTCCTAAATGAGTAACAATTTTTTGTACTTCAATACCCTTTTCTTTTATTTCTCCATAAAGATTAAGAGAATCCAAATATTTTTGTGCCTTTGGAAGAATTCCATCTCCACAGACCTTATCTCTATCTGGTCCGCCTTTTTCAAATACTATTGTTTCTAATCCAGCTTTTGCAGTAGTAATACCACATGCTGAACCAGCAGGACCTCCTCCAACTATTAATACTTTTGGACTCATAAAAGACCTCGATAAAAACCAAATGTGGTGATGTTTATTAACTAATCATAATTTCTTGCATTAGGGTTGTAAATTCAACGCCTGAGTCAGGATATATTTTATCTATTTTCAAATTCATTTTCACAATCAATTCTGTAGATAAAAAAGAACGATAAAAATATAATAAATATAAACAAAGTAAAAAACAGTATAAATCCGAATTCGGTGATTATCCATCCACCAAGAAGAGAAAATATGACAGGAAGAATACTTCCTGCTCCGGTCAACCCGGTATATAATGCCCTGTTTTCATTGGTGGTAACTTCCAATAATACTCCACTAATCGAAATACTTTGAATAGAAAAAACAACACCTCCCGCCAAAAAAACATACGGAAAAAGTGTGGCACCTGGCAATATTAAAATAGATAAAGGAATCAGGATAGCAATGGTTGAAGTAATGTATAGTAAGTACTTATATTTCACTTTTTTTGAATAGTAGAAAATTATGCTGCCAGTTACAACGATTCCAATCACTTTTAGAAGCAGAAAATTACCAACTTGATGACTCCCTGCATCAAATTCTATCTTAGCATAAAGAGTCAAAAATGGCATTAGAATTATACTTACACCCTGGGTGTTTATTAAGAATAAATAATTTCTCAGATTCTTATTGGTACGCAGTTCTTGAATAACAATATGTGAAAACTTCTTCAATCCGTCAATTTTGGAATTGTGCGTTGGAATCTCCTTGATTTTCCAAAACCCAAAAGACGCAATTGCGAGTAGGACAGCGGCAATAACAAATAATAAGGTATAATTTATAGGGTAATTATATTCCGACAATACGCTCTTGGCAAAGAATGCTGAGATAAAAACTAAAATACTGGAAACAACCTGCTTAATTGAAAAAAAAGCTTTTCTTTTTTCCTGCAATATAGACTTCCCAAAAATATCAACATAATTGATGTTTGCAAAAGCGCCGCTTAATGAAAACAGGGAAATCAAAATAAAAATAAACCAGATGATAAAACCATCATTTGCATGTGACGAAAAATAAAATAACAGAGACATTCCACCAAGAGCGAAAACGCGAGCATTAATTCCACCAAGCAAATACCTTTTTTTCAAAGATTGGTTGTTCAAGAACGGAGCAAAGAGAAGTTGCGCAATATTTCCTCCACCCAGCATAATTGCAATTAATATTCCAAGTTGCAACGAGGTGCAGCCCGCATCAAGCATCATGACCGGAATAATCGTGTTTACATCCATGAAATTTATTGCCAGTGCAAGAAACACAGCATGCCATAAAAAAGCATAATAATTATGTTTGGATGTTTGTTTATTTAATTTCATTATCAAATCAAATCAAATATATGGGTTACTTAACGCTTATAGTTTTCTCGTCATTTCATACGCATCTTTAATTGCACTCTGAGCATTACCGATTTCTCTTGCATCGGCTATTGTTGGCATTCTTAAAATCAATCTTTCAGAAGTTGTGATAATTTTATCTGTCATTATATTTTTCCTAACAGTCCCCGAAGATGTTTCAACAACTCAAGGTTTTCAAGAGATTTCATATCCAGTATAATTTGTGTTCTTTCTAAGATGGAAAATTCCATCGGACAATCGGTAGCCTGGTGCAATTTTTCAACCTCTGAACGTTTTAAACTTCTTCCTTTTTCGAAGAAAATATTTACAACTTTCTTTTTGATTGATACTTTTTCAATCTCAAGAACAGAAGCAGAGATTCTCACGGCGGCGGCATTAAAGAGGTTTTCTGCTGAATCCGGTAGATTGCCAAACCTATCAATTACTTCATCACGCAGTTGTTCGATATCATCTAATTTTCGGGCATCCGCAATCCTCCTGTAAATATCAACTTTCTGCTGACGGATATTGATATATTCATTGCTCAGATGTGTCTCGATATCAATCTCAAGTTTTGTTTCTGGTGGTTTTTCAACGACCTTGCCCTGCAATTCAGAAATTGCTTCATCAAGCATCCTGTTATATAAATCGAATCCAATCTCTTCAATATACCCTGATTGCTTTGTTCCTAAAATCGTACCGCTCCCTCGTATTTCTAAATCACGCATCGCTAAAGCAAACCCAGCACCCAAATCAGAATGAGCTTCAATGGCACGCATCCGCTTGACTGCATCTGCTTTCATAAGCCTAATCGGCGGCGTTAGAAGATAAGCATAAGCTCTCTGTGAAGATCGTCCAACTCTCCCTCTTATTTGATAAAGTTGAGCCAAACCAAATCTGTCAGCACGATTAATAATAATTGTATTTGCCGATGGAATATCCAATCCTGACTCAATAATAGAAGTACACAACAGAACATCAAATCGTTTATTTAAAAAACCAAGCATTATTCCTTCAAGTGATTTTTCATGCATCTGACCATGAGCAATAGCAATCTCAACTTGAGGTAAAAGTTTTTTTAGATAATTATACATAGCATCAATCGTTTGCACACGATTATGGACAAAAAATACCTGCCCACCCCTGTCAATTTCTCTCAAAATCGAAGTAGCGATAATAGCCGGTTCAAAATCTGTAATTTCAGTAATAATAGGTAATCTATCTTTAGGCGATGAGCTGATAATACTCATATCACGCACACCCATTAATGACATATGCAGTGACCTCGGAATTGGAGTAGCTGTCATTGAGATAGTATCAACATTGCTTTTCATACTCCTGAGTTTTTCTTTGTGTCTTACACCGAATCGATGTTCTTCGTCAACTATCAATAATCCTAAATCTTTAAATACGACATCTTTAGATAACAATCGATGAGTACCGACAACCATATCAACCTTACCTACTGCCAACTCGTCTAATGTTTTCAACTGTTCTTTTCTTGTTCTGAATCTGGAAAGTAAGCCAATTTTCATTGGGAAATCTTTGAATCTCTCAGAAAAAGTTTGAAAATGTTGCTGAGCTAAAATTGTTGTTGGGACTAAAAGAGCCGCCTGTTTACTTTCTTCAATTGCTTTAAACACCGCCCGCACAGCCACCTCGGTTTTACCATAACCAACATCGCCGCACACTAAACGATCCATCGGTTGTTCCAATTCCATATCATGTTTGACATCACCGATAGCTTTTAATTGGTCGCGTGTTTCATCGTACATGAAAGAAGCTTCTAACTGTTTTAGCCAGACAGTATCCTCACCAAATGCGTAACCGGGAGCTGTCTTTCTTTCGGCATACAATTTCAACAAATCTTCAGCCATCAACTCGACAGCTTTTTTAGTTTTCTTTTTAAGTTTCTCCCAGACAACTCCGCCTAAAGCTGTTAAAGAAGGAGCAGTATCTTTTCCTGAATATTTTGAAACTCGGTTAAATTCCTCAATTGGTACATATAGTTTGTCATCATTGGCATATTTCAAGTGAAGGCAATCACGGTTTCGATTATCTACATTAAGAGTTTCCAAACCTAAAAAACGAGCAATCCCATAATCGGTATGAACCACATAATCACCATAAGTAAGATTAGAATAATCAGAGATTGCCACTCCTTCTTTAAATTTTTTCTTTCTTACCTTACGATGATAACGACTAAAAATTTCATGGTCTGTTAAAATTGCGATTTTTGCTTCCTTACAGACAAACCCGCCTTTTAAGTTCATTACGTCAACAGGAGGGTCAAAATCAAGATTAGATTTTTCTGATATCAATTCGCTAAGACGGCTAACCTGACCTGCTGTATCTGTGGTTATTAGATATTTGATTGATTCTTTGTCAAATTCTTTGATTATATTTCCCAAAATATCAAGTCTTGACCCTAAAGATGGGTGCGGTTTGAATTTGAAATCAATAATATCTTTTCTTCCTCCTCTAAAGGGAAGATTATCAATTTTGAACCAGCCAGAAAGTTTATTGAAAATTTTGTCTGTTGAATGATAATATTTATCAGGAGTAGAAAGATTTATAAAATGTTTGTTTAACCTTTCATAAAGAGATTCAGCTTCTTTATGGATAGCTTCTATCTCAGCTTTAATCGTACCTTCCCCTTGTAGAAACAGTATCCCTTTGGAATCAATAAAATCAAGCAATGAGCCCTGTGGCAAACCGAACATTACCGATAGCCATTCCAACCCGGGCAATTCCGGATCATTGAGATACCTGTTGCGAATATATTCAGAATCATCTTCGGGAAGATGTTCAAGATATTTTTCCAATGTTTTCTGAGTAATTGGAATTTCTCTTTTTGGAAGAATATTAATTTTATCAATTCGATTTATAGTTCGCTGTGTTGCAACTTCAAAATGCCGGATAGTCTCTATTTCATCACCAAAAAACTCAACTCTTATTGGAGCTTCTGAACCTGGAGTAAAAAAATCAATCAAGCCGCCTCGAACTGCAAAATCACCAACCTCTTCAACAACCGAAACACGCTTAAAACCTAATTTTACCAACTGACCAATAATTATTTCCAAATCATATTCTTTACCTTGAATTAAATTCAATCGAGCGTTAACCATCACATCAAATGAAATTGTTGGCTCTATTAAAGCCCTTACAGGGCACACAACTACTTTCAGTCTGTTTTCCAAAATATCTGATAAAGTTGAAATTCTTTGACCAATAATTTCCCCGATTGGTGATTTAAAATCATAAGGTAAAATTTGACGAGCGGGGTAATAGCCTACCTTGCTCTCTCCCAATAATATAGATAAATCGTCATATAAATCATGAGATGTCTCAGCGGTCGGAGATATCGCCAAAATCATCTTCCCACTATCCTCTGAAAGAGCATTTAATATAAAAGATGCCGATGAACCACTTAGCCCACAAACAGAAATATCTACTATCTTATTGCCTGTCACTGCGTTAAAAAGCCTTTGAAAAGGCTCATAA
>QNAD01000054.1 GCA_003641345.1 Candidatus Zixiibacteriota bacterium
ATTGTTTTAAGGGGTTCGTAATAATTTTGATGAAGAAGGTAAGCATGAGAATTGCCAATATTAATACAACCACCGCAACTAAAATTGCGGCTAAGCGTGCTTTTTCAATTGCTTTATTTACTTTCTCTAACGTAAGTATTAATGTAATAGTACCAATTTGTTCAGTCTTGGTATCGCTGTTTAAATTTTTATCTGTATTATCAGTAATCCCCAGATTTTCTATTTCAAGTTCTTGTTTTAATGTCAATATTTTCTTACTCAAAGAGATATATTGATTTCCATTAGCATCTTCAATATAGTGGTTGTTCAATGAATCACGTTTTTTATGGTCCCCATCTTCATGCTTATGTCCAATATCATAGAGAATTTTGTAATCATTTATTTCTGTGCCAATATCAGAAAGTATTTTCCCATCATTGTTTTGAATATATGCATATTTGACAGCTTCAAACTTGGTCAATTGATTTAGAATTTCATCCAATTCATATTCAGATTCAAAAATTACACCACTCTCGGCATTATTGGCTAAAATCGTTATCATAGTTTTACCGCTGGTTTCAAGTTCTCTTCGGTAGCCTTCTGCTTGAGAACTAATCAGATACCAACTAATAGAAAAAATGCTGATCAATATGAGTAATGAAGTAGGAACTATGAATTTATTTCTGATACTCATCTTATTAATGCTTTTACGAAGGAGGTTCATCGGTACACCTCCTTGGCAACGGCTAAATATTTGTCAGGGATAAGAATATTTATATGACTTGCAGTTTTTTCATTATAATGAAACCAGATTAAATCTACCATCGATACTGGAATATTACTCGGTTTTTCCCCACCTATAATTTGATCAATAATTTCCCCTGCTTGTCTTCCGACTCCCTTATGGTCTAAATCCAAGGCAAATAAGGCACCAGACTCAACAACATGTCTGGAGAAGCCCATAAAAGGAATCCCTTTTCTAATAGAATTTAATAAAATATATCTTGTAGATTGAGAATTAAACAATCTTGGGTCGGCGACAGACCAAATACCCTGACAGCTTCTAGTTAACGAATCAACTGCCGAAGGAAGATCTTTAGGTTGATTGACAGGAATAGCTATTAGGTTTAACCCCATTTTTTTAGCAGTTTTAGCCGCTGAGGTAATTAGGTCTTTGGTATAATCACTATATAAAACACCTATATTTTGGATGTCCGGAACAATATCAACGAAAGTCCTGAATTGAACATTATTGGGAATATTTAATGAAGCCCCAGTAATATTTCCGCCGGGTTTGTCCATAGATTTGACAATACCACTTAGAACAGGATATCTAACCGAAGAAAATACAATCGGAATCTTTTTGAAATGTTCCTTAGCAAAGGAGGTGGCATTAGTTCCAATTGTCAAAATTAATGTTGGATTATGACTATTGATTGTATCAATGATTTCTTTATCGCTATTGGATGATTGACTAATTAAAAACTCATGAAGAATGGCATTATTATATTTTCTTTGAACGATACTTTTGGCACCGGAGATAGCTCTTTTAGTAGAAACTAAATTGTCACTTTTCAAAACAGCTATGTGGATATAATTATCCCCGAAGCTTGCATTAGTAAACAAAAATACAAACAGAACCAAGAAAAAGATAGTATGCCGTAATTGGTGCAATTCTTTATCCTTCTAATACAGTACAATAATGTACCATAATGTTAGAATATATTTCTTTATCAGTTTTTACTTACAATACTAAATTATCGGTTAGATATGTCTGAACTTGACAAGCATGGGATAAAAATAATGTAATATTTTAGAATTATAGTAAAGTTAATAACATTATTTTCCGATACATTTGACAAGTATTGTCTTTTGAGATATTACAAAGATAAGACTTACATACAATATTATTTGTAAACATAAAATAATTTTAGGAGGAAATACCTTGCACCTTACATATAAAAAACGGTTGGCAATACCTCCCGTATTACTTTTGCTATTCTTACTTATGATATCAACTAATGCTTTTGCTGGGGTAAGCGGTAAAATATCAGGTATAGTATCAGATTATGAAACAGGTGAGCCTATTGAGGGTGCAACTATAATAGTTGAGGGAACTGATATAAGCACGTTAACTGATATTGATGGTGAATATTTTATTATTAATGTACCAAGTGGTAAATATAATGTATTGATTAGCTATGTTGGGTATGAGTCTATTATCAAGCAAGATGTTAGAGTATTAGTTGATCTAACTACTCCGGTTGATTTTGATGTGAATAGAACGACAATTGTATTGGACGATGAAATAGTTGTTAATGCTGTCAATCCGATTATTCAAAAAGATTTAACTTCCTCAAAAGTTATTTTCACCTATGATAATCTGAAATCACTGCCTAATATCATAACAATTCAATCAGTGCTTACCAAATATCCGGGTGTTGTTTTAGATGCGGATCGTAATCTACATGTTCGTGGTGGACGTTCAGGACAGGTCGTCTATCAATATGATGGCTATTCGGTTCAGGATCCTTTTGTTTCTAATTCCGGTATTAGGATTATTCCATCTACTTTAGAAGAATTATCTTTGACTTCCGGTGGTTTTACTGCTGAGTATGGTGAAGCTATGTCCGGTATAGTAAATGCTATTTCCCGAATTGGAGGATCTGAATATCATGGTGGTGTTAAAGCTTATCAGGGTTTTACACATAAATATGATGTAAATCAGGGTAATTGGAAAGATTTGGATTATTTTAGTAATCGATCCGGTTCATTCTTTTTATCCGGTCCTTTGCCAGGTGTAGATCCTAAGAAAAATAGCTTTTTCACAGCCGGTGAATATTTAAGGGATCCAACTTATCTTCCGAACAACTGGGGAATTTCGTATGTTGGTACAGCTAAGATTAATATGCAACCTATTTCAAATATGAGATTCAGTACTAATGTAACTTATAACACTTCAAGTGGAAGAATCTATGAACATCGTGATGTTAACGGTCGTTCCTATGATTTTAATCTTGATGGTTTACCAGCTTTTGAGCGAGAAGCATATCTGGTAGGTTTTACCGGAAACTATAATTTTAATGAGAGCATGATATTTTCACTTGTCGGAAATACTTTTTATACTCAAACAAAATCTGCTCCCCCTCAGTACATAGATGTTGATTGGAGTCAATGGGCTGGTTATTCCGAAGATGGCGATGGTGTTTATAATGGTACTATTCATGAAGATAATTATGGAAACAATATAGATTATACTGACCCGATGGAGGTTGCAGGATTTACAACCGGTGATGATTTTGACCCGACCTTTAGATATCGTAAAACAAGATATACATCTATAAAAAGTAGTTTAGTAAACCAGATCAATAAGTCCCACCAGTTTAAAACTGGTGTCGAATATCGTCTATATGATATAGATTGGAATAAGAAACAATTTTACAATGCTAATCCTTATGGCGAAAAATACCATACCAGTCCGGTTCTTGGGTCGGCATTTATTCAGGATAAAATGGAATTTGACTATTTTGTAGTTAATATTGGGTTGCGTTTTGATTATCGAGATGCAGATATAGCGTATAATACTACCCCGGGTGATACCGTTAAAACCTACCAGAAATCCAGCTCTAAATCTGAAATTTCTCCTCGATTAGGTATTTCATTCCCAATTAGCGAAAAAACAATGATGCATTTTAACTATGGTGTCTATTATCAAGAGCCAAGTTATACATTCTTATATACTAATCTTGAAGGTGATATTTCAAGTGGATTGCCACTTCTTGGTAATCCTGATTTGAATCCGGAACAAACATCCGCTTATGAAATAGGTTTGGATCATCTTATTGGTGAAAATGTTAAATTGGATGTTACAGCTTATTATAAAGATATTAAAGACTTAGTGACAACACGCTCATTGATGCAAGTTGCCGGCAATTCGGTGACGTTTTTTACGAATGATGATTATGGAAATGTCAAAGGGTTTGATGTTGCTTTGCATAAATTGCCGGACAATAGTCTTTTGGGTGGTTCTATATCTTATAGTTATATGATTTCCGAAGGTAACGGTTCTTATTCATTAGAACCTTATTATACTTATTTGACTTCTTCCGAAGATACTTTGGCTCCATTAAGTAAATATCCCTTAGATTTTGACCAAAGACATACTCTTACGGCGACGATGGTATTAGAGATACCGCAAGATTGGTCAGCTGATTTATATGGATTAAATGTTCCTTCCGCTTGGGGATTGTCCTTAGTGGGTAATTATGGGTCAGGTTTGCCATATACAAAAACTGATATCAGCGGAAACAGGCTTGGTGACAGGAACGAGAGTAGGCTTCCTTCATATTATACTGTTGATATGAAATTCCACAAAGATTTCTTTATGCATAATAATTCAAAATATTTCAGCTTTTTTGTTGAGGTTGATAATCTTTTTGATAAAAGAAATGTGCTGAGTGTTTATTCCAGAACCGGTCAACCGGATGATGATGGTAATGTTATTGGTGCTGGTTTGGCTTTGGATGAGAATGATGTTAATTTTTATGATAAATTGTTCGATAATGATCCGCAAAATTTTTCAGCACCTCGAACTATAAGAACTGGATTAGAATTTAACTTTTAAGATAGAGTGGTTTAATGTATAGATTGAAAATAACATATCAAAAATATGTATCAGGATTTATCCTGTTGTTATTCTTTGTGTCTTCAGCGGTAGCAGTTGCTCCACCGAAAGATACACAAACACCTGTTGTGCCGGTTATAAATGATAGTGGTTTTTCATTATCAGCTCAACCGATTACAATTGATCAGATTACTCACAATAAGGGTAATATTGTAACAACAGTTGATAATAATGGATTTATTGGAGGGTATTATTATTATAATCTTCCTTCCGGTGAATGGCCACGAAATTCAGACCATAACTATATTGGTGAATTAAAATTCTGGATGGGTGCTGTAACTCCAGGTGGAGATACGTTGGTTGCAAATTCTGACGATGATTTTCAGGCTATACCAACACCTGTCAATGGAGAGAATAGTTATAAAATTTATTTGTCCACTGATAGCACCAGATATTACAATTATGATCAATCTGATACTGTCGGTCTTGGATTAGGTAAACCGGCTCATGGTTGGCGTGTATGGGATGCTCAAAGTCAAAATTGGACATATAATAGTAATTATAATTCTCTGACGACTGCTTTTGAGCAGGGTGGACCAACTTCGCTTCAGGAATCTTATTGTATATTTAAAGATAATGCAAATGGTGAACTTCTTGGTTTGGAAGTTTCTCAGACAATTTCACAATGGAACTATTGCTATAATGAAGATTTTCTTTTTGTAGTTTTAGATATTACTAATACTTCTACAAACGATTATCCTGATTTTGCAATTGGCTTATATATTGATATTGATGTAGGTGGTCCTGATGGTACTGGTGAAAACGGTAGGTTGGAAGATTTAGTCGCTGTTGATCAGTCTGAAAATCTTGCCTGGACCTATGATAATATTGGATGGGATCCGGGTTGGGGAAGAGATGTCTCAACCGGTATTATGGGTACGAAATACTTGGAAACCCCTGACGATATCGGTATGACAGCGTTTCGTACAGATGACTGGGCGATTGTAACAGGTATTGATGATGAAGGTAGATACGAACTTATTAATAGTGAGCAATTTGATTCATCGTTACCTCCGACAGACCAATTTTATCTACAATGCACAAACGGTATTGATTTAACTGCCGGCAAAACTGTTAGAGTTGTATTTGCTCTGATAGCAGGTAAGGATGAAGCAGATTTTCGTGCGAATGCCGATATGGCTCAACAATTATATGATAACTATTATGTAGGACCGGAACCTCCGGCAACGCCAATTTTAAAAGCCAGAGCTGGTGAAAATAAAGTTTATCTGCAATGGTCTGATACATCGGAAGTAAGTGTTGATCCACTTTCCGGCGAAGCTGATTTTGGCGGATATAAATTATATAGAAGTGATAATCAGGGGAAAACTTGGGGTGAAGTAATCTATAGAACCAATAATAATTGTTTGGATTTAGATTATGTTACCCTTGCGACTTTTTCTGTTAATGCCCCCGGAGATTTAGTGCCTCATACTTTTATTGATACCGGTTTATATAACGGTGTGGAATATTGGTATTGTCTTGCGGCTTATGATGTGGGAGATACTACTGTTGGAGTTGATCCTTTGCAGTCCGGTTTTGGTATTGCCGATGAAGTGGAAAATATTATTTCAGTAACACCAAAAAGTAATCCGGCTGGTTACTATGAAGCCGCCGGAACAGTAGAACATATATATACAGGCTCGGAACAACCTTCGCTTGGCGAAGTTTTCCCAACTGTATTCAATGTTGATTCGCTTTTGGGTGCAGATTATGAAGTTGTATTTGAAGATTATCCCGAAGTTACTTATTGGCATCTGATTAATGTCACGACCGGTGACACAGTTCTTCTCAATCAGACTCAATCTGGAGGTGATCCAAATTTATTTGAGGTTACCGAAGGAATGAGAGTGGTTATCACTAATGGTGATCGGATACCGACAAGTATGGCACAAACATCGTTTGGCGGCTCTGATACAACTTTAGTTGCAGATCCCAATCAGTTCTATGGAACAGCAGCTGAAACATTTATCGGTGAAAATTATGGTGACCAACATTATCGTTCTACTTATGAACTACGCTATACCGGTGATTCAACTATATGTTATGCAATCAATACATACGATTCTTATGTCATTCCGTTTGAATGTTGGAATGTAACGACTAACCAAAGAGTTGCTCTTTCTGTATATGATTTTGCAGATAACGCAACTTGGGATAGTTATGATTTAATTAGTATTGTGAACTGGCCTTATGATGAAACCGAAGATGTTTTTGCTACCGCCGCCTGGCCCACGAATTTCAGTTGGTTATTTGGTTTTGATGCGACATATAATCCTCAAGTTGGGGATGTATTTACTATCGAAGGTGCCAGGTTGAATGGTCCTGCTGATAGGTTTGCATTTAAAGTTGATGGCGTCAACGAAGTTGATGCTCAAGCCAGTATGAAAGATATAAGAGTTGTCCCAAATCCATATTTTGCAAAATATTCGGGAATGATAGAAACTTCCGAAGGTGAATCTATTCTTGAATTTCAGAAAATTCCGGAAGAATGTACGATTAGAATATATAATCTTGCCGGTGATTTGGTTCAAACAATTAACCATGATGATGGAACCGGTACGGCACGATGGAATTTACAATCTAATGAACAGCGATTGGTTGCAAGTGGAATGTACTTATATCATGTAGAATCGGAATACGGTGAGTTTCTTGGCAGATTCGCCGTGATTAAATAGGAGGTACCTGATGAAAAAAATAATATTCATATCGGTTTTGTTGATATTTTCAGGTTCTATCCTGGCAGAAAATACAAATATTGGCGCTTCCGGCGCTCAATTCTTAAAAATTGGTGTCGGGTCAAAATATCAGGGCATGGCAGAAGCTTCCGTAGCAGTTGCTAATGATGTTTATGCCATGTATTGGAATCCGGCAGGATTAACAAGTATTGATAATTCATCGGTCAGCTTTACTAACGTAAATTGGTTTTTAGATGTTGACCTTAATTATTTTGGTTTTGCTCATTACTTTGAAGATGTTGGTGTTTTTGGAGTTTCGGTAGCGGTCCTTTCTATGGGTGATCAGGAGATTACTACTTTTGAAAATCAAGAAGGTACCGGACAATTTTATTCTGCTTCCTCTTATTCAATTGGAGCCAGCTTTGCCAGACAATTAACCAATCGTTTTTCCTTTGGAACAACAGTCAAATACGTTGGTGAGCGTATTCATAATGAACGTGCATCAACTTTTGCTTTTGATTTTGGGACATTGCTTCATGTTGGGTATCAATCCTTAAGATTAGGAATGAGTATCTCAAATATGGGACCAGATCTTCAGTTTACTGGTTCTGACTTAGATGTTCCTTATGATGATTTGAATGGTACCGGAAATAATTCGACTGTTGGTGCCGAATTAAAAACAACTCCATATTCAATGCCGATGGTATTTAGGATGGGTATGGCTTATGATTTTGAAATGGGTCCGTCAAATATTTTAACTATGGCAGGTGAAATTAAACATCCTAATGACAATCTTCAGCAAGCTTCTTTAGGTGCTGAGTTTAATTTTGACGATAAGTTTTTTCTGCGAAGTGGTTATAAATTTAATTATGACGAAGAAACTCTTGCTTTTGGCGGTGGCTTAAATACTAAACTATCCGAATCTACCTTACTGGAAATTGATTATGCATGGCAGGATTTTGGGCATTTGTCCTCTACACAGCGGTTTTCGATTGGATTTAAATTTTAAATTTAGTTATAAGACTAAAAAAAAGCCCTCTTAAGGGCTTTTTTTTTAATATATTCTGGACTAAAGTTTGTAAAAGAAATATATTTGACAACAATATGAAAACCGGAGAATTTATGAATTTAAAAAAAATGACTTTTTCGTTTATTATAACTATTTCTTTTATCTTATTGAATTTTTCAAATCTGTTTGCTCTTAGTGCTCCTGAATATCTGAGAGATTATTTTAGTTTATTGGAATCGGGTAATTTTGAATCTGCTAAATTTTACTGGAGACCAGGTTCACTTGAAAGAGCCGAAAGATTTGGTATAACTTTTGATAATATTCCAGTTAAAGCTGATTGTTCTTCGCCTATTATTCGTGATTTAGAAGTTATGAAATATCATCTGACAAGGCCAATCAAATCGAACGAAAGACTGGAAGGCAATTTACATTATAGATTAGAATTTTTTGCTATTCTTGGCTCCGAGGAAATTACTCATTATTATTATACTGCAAACGAAAATGACTATATCTGGTTGGTTTATCCACAGGATTATTTTTGTAAAGATTGGCCGATTAAAGAGTCAAAATATTTTAGGATACATGTACAACCGGGGCAGGAAAATTATCTTCATGAAACAATTCTAACTGAAGCGGATAAATTTATTAATAAACTGTGTAAATCTTTTGACTTCACCGATGAAAAAATTGCATATATTGAAAAAAATAAAATAGAATATTTTTACTGTGCATCGGACAGAAAAGTTAAAGAAATAACCGGTTTTCTTGTGAAAGGAACTTTTGATTTAGCATCTAATGATATTATAAGTTCTTTTTTCCCTAATTATAATCAAGTTGCCCACCTATTGATAAATTATAAATTTGGAAATATCCCTTTATATACTCTTCCTCTATTGAGGGAGGGAACTTCTGTTTATTATGCGGGACGAGCAGGAAAAGCTCCCTATCCTTTGCTTGAACTGGGCGGTTATATTTTACATCATAAAGTAGTGGAGTTGGATTCAATTCTAACTATGGGTGGATTTGAAGAGCATGC
>QNAD01000055.1 GCA_003641345.1 Candidatus Zixiibacteriota bacterium
CGACAGGTTATGGTTGTTCAGACAAGTCCTCAAATTATCAAATTAACCTATGCTGATAAACCGTATAATTCATGGGCAACCGCAGTTTCATTTATAACCGATTCTGCTGATTTGCCATGTGATACAGTGATGGATTCTTTGGGTAACCTATATGTAATATATACTAATTCTTCCAATAATTTAATTTTCGTAAAACTCACTTTCACCGATGGTAGCTGGAGTGCCGGAAGCCCGGTTACAGTTTATAATGCTAATGAAGCCAAATTTCCGTCGATCGTTATTGAATCTACTGGTAAACTTTGGGTAGGGTGGACAAAAGTTGATACTGGCACAAGATTTCTATGTGTTAAATCTTCTACTGACGATGGTGCTAATTGGGGGAGTGGACCGGCTGACGATGGTGATGTTATATCCACAGGTGCATTTTCGGTATATTCCAAATTGGTACTTGGCATAAATGATTTATATGCAATCTGGGTTGATTCTGTTTTGTCAATCTCAATGAAATCATATCCGCTTTCGGGAGGGAATTGGTCAACTAAACAATTGATAGGTTCTGGTTCTGAATTAGATAGTAATTTTGATGTTGCTCTTTCACAAGATGGTAAATTGGGCGTTGTCTTTGATGATAATAAATTGTATTACCGCGAGTATGATAGTGCCAATTGGAGTGCGTTGGTTACAATTGATACTGATGAAGGATTTTTGCCACAGCTGTTTTATAAAGAGAATGTTCCTTATGTTATTTATACTGTTTTTGATTCCAGTGAAGAATACCAACTCAAATATGTAAGCCGTAAAAGCGGTATGTTTTCTACGCCGGTTGCTTTGGATGATGCCTCTAAAAAGATTGATGCTGTAATACTCTACGATACAAACTCATCAACTTATGCCGATTTAACTTCAGAAGCCGCCAGTGTTACTACTGCTGATATCTTTCACTCTGCTTCAAATTCTCTACTGGAAAACGAAGGTGATATTTTATATCTGGGAATGAATAAACAGTTTCGATATTTGTATGTTAACTTGTTTACTTCCGGAGTTGGAGGAACTGTTAATTATAGTTATTGGGATGGATCAAACTGGAGAGCTTTCACTCCGGCAAGCGGGAATTTTAATTTTGATTCTTCAGAAAAGAAACTTCTTCTTTGGAATGATTATCTAAGTCTGCCCTATGATTGGCAAAAATCTATTGTGAACAGTGCTGATTATTTCTGGATAAAAATTACTGCAACAACAAATTATTCAACCTCACCTATTGGCAGTAAAATAACATCTATAACCGACATTCATGCCTTAACAGTTAGGAGGTGATTTTGTCATATACGAATACAAATCTTGTCAGAAATTATCTGCTTGAGGCATTACCCAGCCAATCGAATATTATGAATCAATCAATAAAACTTGTTGGTACTGACTATATTTCATTTTTTAAAGGTGCAATAAGCAGTGATGATTTCTATGTGAAATCAGATCAAGCTGTTAATCATATTCGAAAAACTCAAAAAGTATTATCAGATACTCATAACTTTTCATCGGTACCGGTTATAGAAGGTTCGATTGTTGTTGCATCTGATAGTTCATTAGGGGCAATTTATACTGAGAACAGTGATTATATTATTGATTACACTCAGGGGAATTTGAATATCAAAAGTTCAGGGTTGATTGAGGTAAATCAAAACATAACAATTTGGTATAAAAATTTTACAATCTATTCTACTAATATTGACTATTTGATAAACTGTGAATTAGGGCAAATTAAAAGAATAGCTTCTGGAAATATTGCCGATGGAGAATCGGTCTATCTTGATTATTCTCCTGTAAGTGTTGTTTATGATGAAACTATAATCGAAAACGCTGTTGCTTCGGCTAATGGGTTAATTGAAAATGAAGTTGATCCTTCGGGAAGTTTTGGTTCTGACCGAACATTGCAAACTGCCGCTACATACAAGGCTCTTGAGATTATCTGTCAAGCGGCAGCAGTTCGTGATATGGCTAAAAGTTATAACAATAATAAAAACGTTTCGGTTTGGATAAAACTTGCAGAGATGTTTCAGAATAATTCCGAGACATTGATAAAAAAATTCAGACCGCCATTCGAACAATTAAATTCACCTACCCATGGATAAGGAGTAAAAATGAATTCAGGTTTAGAAGCTGTAAAAGCAAAACGAGTGTGGTTTATTCATAATTATTCTATCTGGGGTGTTTCACAGGATGCGGAAATTGATTTTCTTGCTGTTGAGTCAGTCGATACTGTTTCAACTATTTTATTTGGGAATCAAGAAATCGGTTCCAGTTTGCAGGAAGTAGCCTTCGAAAATTTAACTGACCATAGAGGGAATAATTTACCTCAGCAAATAGATTCACCAAAGGTGATTCCTCGTTCACTATCTGGTCAAAACATATTTATTGTCGGTCAGGAGAGTGATACGCATTTTAAAATTGCACGCAATAGCGATACAACAGAATCAGTTTTATGTGATTTAATGATTATTGAAATGGGTGCATAATGACAAAAAATAAATTGAGTGAAGTTCAGAATGATAGTAACGATTTGAATTTTCTCGATGATCTGATTGCGATATTTTATAAAAAATTAAAAAAACAATTAAACGAAGAAGAAAACCTCAAATTAGGAGACTTTTTGAAAATGGTGGAATTAAGAAGAAAATTAACACCGGATAAAAATTCTCAGAAAAAGTTCTGGGATTTGTTGGAAAATATCAGAAAACAAACTGCTGAAAATAATATGAAAGAAATTAAAAAGCAAAAATCTAAAACTTCAAATAAATCAAAACAAAAATGAAAAACCTATTTCTGCTAATTATTGTGATTTTTATTATCAGGCCGATTCTGGGATCTGCTTCCGTTGATACCTTAAAAGATACGTCCGATGTTTATGATTGTATTATTTATGGTTATGAAGGATGTGTTTCAGAATTAACCGGTGAAAACTGTAAAAGATATAACGGCGGGAACGTTGTTAATTTATCAGTGGGAAATGCAAGTGTTGGATTAGAATCAAGAATTTTGTTTTCTTTCCCCGGTTGGGATGGTACAATGCCGGACTCAGCTATTTTTGAAATTTATTGCTACCTTGAAAGTGATAATTATGACCGTAAGATATTTTTGTATCCTATCACCAAACAAATTTACGAGGGTACTGAAAACGGGTATAATATAGGTGGCTATCCAAATCCGGATAGTGGTGCCACATGGAATCATGCCTGGCTTGATGTTGGTGATTCCGATTCATTAAATTGGTCATCCTCGGGGGGTGATTATATCTTAACAGTTGCCTGCACAACAACAATCACAAATAGTAGTCAATATTTTAGATTCAATAATTTTGAAAGAATATTGAATTATTGGGATAGCTCGGATAACAATTATGGAATTATTTTGATAAATGAAAATGCTTTCCCTGCAAATGCGTCTGAAAAAACAATCCGTTCATCAGAAGGACCATCTTCAACAATTCCTTTGATGTTAATGTATTTTACTGATTCGGTTACTGTCTCAAGACGTCGACCGATAATTAATTTTTCAAAAAATAAGTGAAATAATATATGAAAAAAATATTAGCTTTATTATTGATTTTACCATTAACGATTAATGCCATAATAGTTAGAAATAACAGCACTTCACCAACATCGGAAGATTCTTTATCGATTATTTTTTATTCTTTGGATTCATTGGGCAACTCAACAACTGCTGACTCTGTTTTTGTCTTAGTGGTCAACCCGAATGGAATAATTTCTTGCAAAGATTCTCTTATAATTTCAGATAGTCGTGTTACATCGACAAGTATCAGGTCAAAACAGTTTTATTCATTTAAAGAACAGGTTTCAAATTTGGATGGAGACGGACTTGTCGGTCAATATTTCCTTTCAATTCTTGCCTATAATTCCAATTTGGAACTTTTAACTCCTAATCAATATGATTTTCAGATTATATCATCTAAGTTCTCACAACAATTAGATGCTACCGATGATTCCGTAATTGTTAAAGGTGGTGTTATTGACTCAAGCATGATTGCATCTTCGATTTGGAACGCTCCCCAATCAAATCATACATCCATAAGTACATTTGGGAAATATTTGGATACTGAGATTTCCGGAATTTCATCCGGTTCAGGGATTTATTCAGTCTCAATTTTTGCTTATGACTCATCCGCTAATCAAGTTATCCCCGGTGTAGGTTTTGCAATTAGAAATCTTGACCAATCAGCATTACTTGCTTTGGGTACGGGTGAAAACAATGGCGAGGTTACGTTTAATTTAAACGCTGATAGTTTAATTTTGATTCCATCATTATACGGATACATCTTTGATGCTTATGATACAATGGTAGTAACAGGTGCTATGGCTGATACTGTCTTTGGTTATAAGTTCATTCCGGGCACATCGGGCAATCCATATTTAACCCGCGTATATGGATTTTTATATGACATTAACGGAGTAGCCGAAGTAGGGGAGGAGGTTACCGTTTCATTAATCGGGGATGGGGTTAGGTATAATTCTGTAATTCTAACTCCTACTCAAATCTCTACTGTTACTGACACAGTAGGGTATTTTTATTTTGATATAATTCCGTCAGATTCTCTTCAACCGGAAGGATCAAAATATGAAATTACTATTAATAAAAAGGATGGTTCTATTTTTAGAAAAAGAGTGCAAGTACCATCTCAGGCACTATGGTTATTAGATTGGTAATTATGAAAGGAAAAATAAATGTTTGATACAATTTTTACAGGAGCCAGTTCATGGTTTTCGCTTATTGGTTCGGCGGCGTTGCTTCTTGGTTCATTTTTAACTAAAAAGTATATTATCCCTTTTTTGAGTGTAGGGAAACGCAAGCAGTTTGCTCAGTATATTGCATTGATTGCTGATGAAGTGACCGATGATTTACGAAAAAAATATCCTCAGAATAGTTGGTTGAAGCATCTTGATGAAGCTATTGATGTGCTGGTTGATATTACCGGAGTTGCACATGATATAGCAAGTCGTGCGGTTAATGCCGCCGTCAACAGAAAATAAAAAAACAGCAAAAAGTAGATACAGTCTTTCTGGTCAAATCAACAAATTTTGAATTCGCTCAACAAATGTTACCCCTTCGAAAGAGCTTGTTGAAAAACCCGATTCTGTCATTGCGAGCGAAGCGAAGCAATCTCAGTTTTGACCGGAAATACTATCATATAAATCTATCCAATTTTGATTTTCAACCCCAAACAAGTTTGAGGTTGCCACCCGACACCAAATCTGTCATTCCTGCGGACGGGCTTGATAAACCCTCATTTCAGTTGTGTCGGGTCCTGATTCACCGAAGGTGGATTGTGACCCGACACTTAAGTAGTTGTAATTAAAGAGCGGTGGGTCACAAAAATCTGTTTACACAGATTTTCAGGACCCACCGCAACATCTGTGAGACTTTTTCAACATACCCTTTCACAGGAATGACAGTATAAAAAATACAACGACTATCAATATGAGCACAAAAAAATAACTGACAAACCAATTTTGATTTCGTAACTACTTATATGAACAATACGGAAAAACAAATCACGATATTGGATAATCTCTTAAAAGATATTTTTAATATTGAGGCAGTTTATAGACAAAATGAAAAAGTCGTTTTTAGTTTAACAACTCCATTTGATAGAACGAAAGTAATTAAACACACCAAAGACCGTCTAAAACTTGCAGGATATTCTTTTATTATCGATGAAAAGGATGATATCATTCTTTTAACAATCGACCCAACTCCTAAAAATAAAATTCCATTGATCAATATAATATTGTTTATCACAACATTTTTTACTATTTATTTCATTCCGGTTTTTATCAAAAATCTGGACAAGGCAAATTTTAATGAAATACTTGAAAGTACTATTACAGATATTTCAAACGGTGCCGGATTGATATTTACTTTTGCGATGATTTCGATTCTGTTTGTACATGAAATGGGGCATTATATTGCCAGCCGAAGGCGAAATATTGTAACTTCATGGCCCTATTTTATACCTGCTCCAAATTTTATAGGTACTTTTGGGGCTATAATAAAGTCAAAATCTCCATTTTGGAACCGACGGGATTTAATTGAAGTTGGTGCATGGGGTCCGGTTGCCGGATGGGTGGTTGCTTTTTTCTGGTTATCTTTTGGATTGACTCAATCATCATTGATTCCCTTAGAACAATTTGGTTTGACCGAGATGTCTTTTTCATTAACTGGTGAGTCATTGCTTATGAAGTTCTTGACTTTGAATATTATTGGTGTGGCTCCTGACGGGTATTTTTATCATTTAAGCGAAGCCGCCTTTGCCGGATGGGTTGGGCTTTTGGTAACGGCTATTAATATGCTTCCGATTGGGCAACTCGATGGCGGTCATATTGTATATGGTTTGTTTGAAAAGAAACAGCATCTATTCGGTAAATTTGCTATGGTTGGTTTGATACTTTTGGGGTTTCAATCTACAGTTTGGTGGATGTTTGCCGCTTTTGGTTTGATATTCGGGGTTAATCATCCGCCTACTTTGAATGACAGCAAACCAATTTCGAAAAGTGCAAAAACTTTGGGGATAATTTCATTGATAATTATGTTTATCTCTTTTACACCGATACCTTTTCGGTAGTTTTGATAGTTTCAAGAAAATCAAAATCCAATTCGCCATCGTATAATTTATATAAATCTATTCCACCGGATTTTAGAAGTTCTATAAATTTATTTACAATATATGGATCAAATTGGGTTCCTGCATATTTTATAAGCTCATTCAGTGCAATTTCGACACTTCTCCCTTTTCGATAAGGTCTATCTGATATTATGGCATCGAAAGTATCGGCAACAGTCAACAGCCTGCCTTCGATAGGAATTTTTTCACCTTTTAGACCATTGGGGTACCCTGAACCATCATACCACTCATGATGTGACATAATATAAGGGATAGCCGGTTTGAACAGGTCAATACCATTAATAATTTTCATTCCCAGTTCAGGATGTTTCTGCATCTGTTTTCTTTCTGAGTCAGTAAGAATATCCGGTTTATTCAAAATTGAATCTGGCACTCCTAATTTTCCTATATCGTGAAGCGTACAACCCATAATTAAATATTCAATCTGCTTGTCTGTCCAGTTCATATATTTAGCGATTGCTTCGGATAATTTCAAAACCCTGTCAGTATGGCCGGAAGTATATTGGTCTCTGGCTTCTATGGAATTTGCCAGCCCTTTAATAGCCTGAATATAAGATTTCTGTACATCTTCGTACAAACTATTATTGGCAATCGCCGAACCGGCGGAACTTGACAATATAGAAAGCAAATCTAATTGACCGGGTATAATTTTCCCAAATTTAGATTTTATTAAAATATTTATTACCCCATGAAGTTTGCGTCGTTCAAAAATAGGTTTGGAAATCATTACTTCAAAAAACTTTGAATCATTTTCATATTGTTCTTCTGTTCGTATAACCGGTTTTGTCGATTTGGTGAAATCAAAATGATATAATAATTTTTCATCTAATAATTTTTCGTAGCATTCCTGTTTACTGTCAATAATTGTTCTGATTATTTCTTTTGAATTTGGTTTAACATGAACCAATGAAACTCCGCACGCTGAAAATTCATTCCTACATGATTTAGCAATCATATCCAAGTATGTATCTAAATCCGTTCCTACGATATTTGCCTGGGTCAATTTTAAAAATTCCACCTGCCCTTTTAAACTTAAGTTTTCACGCAATACCTGTTGATGTTCGATACCCTTTTTAATTATATTTCTAAGAGTCTCCAGACGGAATGGTTTAATCATAAAATCATAAGCACCTTTTCTAAGGACAGATATAGCCGCTTGTACAGTTGGATGAGCCGTCATCAGAATAACTACGGCATCGGAATGGTTTTCTAAAGTAGTTTCAAGGACCTGAATCCCAGACTGTTGCCCCATCACCAAATCAGTCAAAACAAGATCAACATGATTTTGCTCAATGTATTCGAGGGCTTTTAGCGGATTAGTAAAGGTATGAATCTTGAGCTTATCAGAAGACAAAGCTTCATCTATTACGCCGCAAATATACTTCTCGTCATCGACAACTACTATTTCAATTTTTTCATCTTTTCTCAAAGTTGCTCCAATATTTTAAATATCAAATTACATCTCTTTTATCGGCGAAGATTTAATTAGAAATATAGGATAAATCTCTTTTGTATAATAATTAGACTGAAGATTTTTATGATTATGGGTTAATGACCATATCTGCTTTGTAAGAGGAGCGAACCAAGGGCGCAGAAAACACATGTCTAATTTTGACTGCTTGAGCATGCATCTTTAATAAGTCAAACTCTTCAGGAGTGTAATATTTTGAAACAGGCAGATGATTTTTTGAGGGAGCAAGATACTGCCCAATTGTTAGAATTTTGACGTTATTATCAGCTAAGTCTTTGAAAGTTTTTTTCAATTGTTCTAAAGTTTCACCAACCCCAACCATTAAACCGGATTTTGTAATTATATTGGATTTTTCTGAAACATATTTTAATAATTTCAAAGAACCAAAATAATCAGCCTGCGGACGAACTTTGGAATATAGATTTTCAACAGTCTCAACGTTATGATTGAAAACATCCGGATGAGCGTCAATTATTAAATCAACAGATTTGGGTGTATGTTTGAAATCCGGAGTAAGAACTTCGATTGTACTATTCGGCAGATATTTCCGGATGCATCTTATAGTATCTGCAAATTGAGTAGCGCCTCCATCGGGAAGGTCATCTCTTGTTACCGATGTAACCACTACATGTTTTAATTTTAGATCCCTTGCCGCTTTTGCGACATTTTCAGGTTCTTCGAAATTGACCGGATCTGGCAGCCCGCTATTGATATCACAAAAACTGCAATTTCTGGAACAGGTCGGACCTAATATCAAAAAAGTGGCTGTTCCTCTATTAAAACACTCTCCACGATTTGGGCAATTTGCATCATGACAAACAGTATTTAATCCGTATTTCTTTAAGAGACTGTTGACATGGTTATAACCCTGGCCGGAAAATGCTTTAACTTTTAGCCAAGACGGCTTTTTTAGATGATTTTGGCTCAAATTAGATATTTTTTTGTTTGTCAATTGTTTATCAGTCATATTTTTAAGCTTTTTTTCATATATCAATCAAGTATAGTAAAAAAGACACGATAATCAATAGAAAGCGGTGATTTTAACTATATTAATGGGAGATTTGGTTTTGAAAAAATATATTGGATTAGTTTTAATTTTAATTTTTACCGCCGGTTTTGTTTCTGCTGAAAAAA
>QNAD01000056.1 GCA_003641345.1 Candidatus Zixiibacteriota bacterium
ATTGGGGAGCAATATCGTTCAGCTATTTATTATACGAATGAGAAACAGAAAGAAATATCAGGGAAGTTAATCAAATTGCTTTACGATAAAGGATTTGAAGTTGTGACTGAACTTGAAAAAGCGGAAAAATTCTGGAATGCAGAAGATTATCATCAAGATTATTATAAAAATAATGGTGGTATGCCTTATTGCCATTTTTATAAAAAAAGATTTTAGTTTGTAAATGTAATGTTCTTGCGATAGAATGTTTTTTAATTATCGGCGGTTAAAATAAAATTAATATTATCTACAAAATCACCATTTTCAACAGTTTTCACCTGAAATGGTATTGATTTCGGTTGTGATTTATAACCGGATTTTGATAATTGTTCTTTGTCGATTTCAGCCCGATACATTCCGGGCGGAAGGCCTAAGTAGAAATATTCACCATTATTAAAGGTAAGGATTTCAGTTTTTTTGTTAGTTTGTTCATTGATAACAAAAATTCTTACGCCACCAACTCCAATTTTACCACTTTCAATTTCACGTTCAATCATCCCTGAAACTTCACCAGCAGTAATAATAGGAACATAAATCGACGTAACAGAATTTGGATTTATAATAACTTTGTAAGCATCATGCGACGGCAACAATTGTGGATTATCAAGACTGTATTGGTCAATATCTATAATGTATTCATTGTAAGGCCTAAGGCGATCATAGTACCAGAGATTTTCTTTTCCGAATCTGCTCATAGATGCCCCTTTAAGTTTTGCTTGCAGGTTGGCGATAATTTCTTCATCTTCATCATGCAGTCCGTTATAATTTCCATCAAGGAAAGGATAAATAACCGCAGTTCCGAACCCAACTGAATTTCTACGTTTAAATCTTACATCCATCTGTTCCTGATTCAACTGAATTGAACCTTTTTGAGTTTGAACTAAAGAAATGTTGTTTTCATAGGCAGAGACCTTTGATGTGAAATCGGCAAATCCATTAAAGATGTGAAAGGAAAGCATGAATGTATTAGAATGACTAATCATATTTCTTTCAACAGAAAAAGTCAGCTGACCTTTTTTGAAAATTCTTTTGTTCACATATAAACCGGCTTTGGTTAGCTGATTCATACTATGATCATAATTGAATCTTACCTGAGGCCTAAACCATTTTATCCATGAAGTTGAAGCAAAAATTTGACTTGCCATGTTACTTAGATTTCTTGTGTAATAATCTGTTTTTTTGAAATTACCAAGATAATTAATATGAAATCTATAAAATGATGTATTGAAGCCATAATTCATAAAAGTAATACTTCTATCATAGAACCGATCAAAAGTTACACGGTATCTAAGATTCAATCGAAATTTTTTATATTTTAATGGAATTGATGTTGAAAATAGAGAGTTATCTTTTTTGTTCAGCGAGTTTTTCGGGCTGTCTTTCTGATATATAGTATGACTTGCAAACATATTTAACATTCCAGGTATGCTGAAATTGAACCCGCCTGTAATAAAATTTGAAGGTGAAATAGATCCGCTTAAAAGAAAATTACCACGTACTTTATAACTTAAATCTAATGCAACAGCCGATTTATATTTGCTTGAATCAGTATTAAATGGTGCTTCGGTGGCGATACCTAACGTAAATGAATTAAACAAGCCGTAATAGCTGTTTGCCGATGCAAATCCTATGTCTTTATATCCATCTGTTTTTTTCCCGATAGCGGCACAATATTGATATTCATTCTTTTTTAAAAGAGTATATGGGAAGGAATAAAATTTTTCTTCAACTTCAATTTCACCGTTAGGTCCATATTTCTTAATCATTATACGGGTTGAACCGTAATTCAAATCAACCAAAAACGTATAGGTCCCGTCAGCATTGGTTCGGGTATAATCGACAAGTTTGTTATTCATATACAATTCAATATCCCAACCTTCGCCGGCTTGACCATCGATATTGATTGTCTGAAAATATTTTTTTCTTATCTGTGGTTTGTTTGTAACAGAAATACCGCTAATGTTTTGAGAAAGAGTTCCACCCGGATTAACTTCCCCAATAGAGACTTGAGAAACATACGGCATTTTATTGGCATAATAATGCCATTGGTATTTTAATCTTTCTGTCTCAAATCCTTTAACCGAATTACCCCCGCCTTGTAATGTAAAATCACCTCCCAGAAGCATCATCCCCAAATTTAACTGGCCGAAATGTGCAGACCTTCCTAAAGGAGAAGTTGTAATTGTCCAGTCAGCAGATCCTGCTTTGAACCATTCCCAGCTATAAGGCAATGTCTCTACATTTTGTTTTTTTATTTTAACACTTTTCAGCCTTTTATAAGAAAGCTGTCGTTTCAATTTTACATATGCCGGAAAATCCGGATTTAATGGCAGAAATACTTTTAGTTCGCTGAAATCAAAATTCATCTTTAAATTAAAAATAGATTCAAAAAGGTTTGTCGTAAAATAAAGTTCGTTGTCGGTTTTTATATAATTAGAATTATCAATTTGAATTGTATTGCCAAAACATTTAGCTGTTCCTTTGTTTAAATCAATTTCAAATTTATTATTTTCATTAATATAGAAACCTTTACAAACATTAAGGCTTGGATCACTTTCTATTTTAATATCGAATATTGAGAAAATTTCAAAGATTGGCATATAGATTTTTTGCCCGTCATATTGCACAAAAATATCTTTTTCAACCATTTTGGGGATTTCAAAACGAACAATAATTTCTTCCCGATAAGTTTCCATTGCTGAGATATCAGATACACCAAGACTTATCACGAGCAATACAACTACCTGTAGAATTGTCATCTGTAGTTTTTTACTATTTTTTGTAAGTCTTGAATTTATCATATTTCTAAAACGATTTATCCTTTATTCTGCGGCAACAGTGTAAAGGAAGCTGTTTCCTCTGATAATTCCTTCAGGTGGCAAGTCTTTTCTATCATCATTGTCTATTGTAATTTCAATTTTAAACGGAGGTTGAAAATTATTCGGTGGCACTTTAAATGACAAGACCCGGGTCAGATCACGATAGACAGCCAGATTTATATGGTCTGATGCTATTTCTTTCTTGTTTGCATCTATAAGTCTGCCTTTTAATATGCCGATATAAGATACATTCCCACGGTTAGCCATATCTATATAGCAATTAACTGTACTGTCCTCGTTTTTTACTCGAGTATCAATAACATCGAGTTTGGAAATTAAATTACCGGTACGGTATTTTAGGATAATAGCCGTTTGCATTATCATATTTAATTTGGTTGTTATTTGTTCATTTTGTCCTGCTACCGGAAGAGTAGTGGAAGAACCTTCGGAGCGTATTACGATTCTTGCCCAATATTCACCATCGGGTAAATCTTTGGGAGGACGGGCAACAAAACGAATTACCTGTGATGCCCCAGGAGCCAGAATCAGTTTTCTTGGAAAGACTTTTAACCAATCCACACATGAGCGAGGATCTGAATAGCCTGTTGTATCAGATAGTTCTATCTGGACATTTCCAAGGCTGTCAGATATCGGTACACCGAATCTGAAGAATACTGAAACTTCTTCTGGGTGGTCTGTCGGGTTTTGTAAAGTCATACGTCCTGTACGGTCCTTCTCTGATAGATAGACCGAAGTAGGAGCGACTAATACTGAAGCCGAGAGATTTGCAGTTATCAGTGAAATAACTACAAAAAAGATAATTCCCCGCCATCTCATTATTAATGAATGTCGGGGAATTTTTCGATTTTTCATCATCATCATTATTTTCTTCCTATGTTAAAGTTTACAACTTCCAAGTCAAATCCATTCGACTTTTACTCAAACTATTGAAGTTGCAACGTTTTAGTCAACTTTAAATCAAATTAACTAATTAGGCACCTGTATAAGCGACTGTACACACGATGTCAGCTGAATATGCACCAACACGCTGGTCAACAGCTGGGAAAATTGTACCGCCCAAAAATAGATGTACAGTACCTACTACCAATGGTGTAACATCGTCAATATTGTACGGATCGGAAGCTGCCAGGGCGTTTACCGATGGAGTTCCTGCAACACCAGACGCATCTGGATCGACAATAAGATCAGTTGAACTGAAACCAATTACTAAACGATCTTCTTCAGAGGCAGTTCCATGCCAGAGATAATCTGGTAATTGTAAGTTTACAGAAAGTTCTTGTGTTGCAGCACCGGTTATGGTGAAATGTCCGCAAGCGGCGTCAGCTGGAGCTACAGAGACAGGAACACCTTGTAATACCGATGTACCAAAAGCCAATGCCTGTGAAGCTACTACTTGTAAGGCAGCCAAAACAGTTGCAGTGGCAGAACCAACTCCAACTTCCTGAGCTTTTACCGGAGTAAAAGAAGCCATCAGTGTAAATAACACGACAGCAACAGTCAGTTTAAATGTACGTTTAATCAATTTCTTTCTCCCATTGATTATATTATTATTTAATAAATTCATTTTATTATGCTCCTGTATATGCTACAGTGCAGACTATGTCAGCTGAATATGCGCCAACACGCTGATCAACAGCGGGGAAAATTGTGCCACCTAAAAATAGATTAACTTCATTTGCTAATGGTGCTACATCGGCAATATTAAACGGGTCAGAAGCAGCCAAAGCATTTATTGTTGGAGTCCCTGGAATACCGGCGGCATCAGGGTCAACAATTAAATCTGTGGCACCAAATGCAATTACCAATCGATCTTCTTCAGAGGCAGTTCCATGCCAGAGATAATCAGGTAATTGTAAGTTTATAGAAAGTTCTTGTGTTGTAGCACCGGTAATCGTAAAATGCCCACAAGTGGCGTCAGCTGGAGCTACCGAAACTGGTACTCCCTGAAGAACTGCGGCACCAAATTGTAATGTCTGTGAAGCTACTACCTGTAACGCTGTTAAAACTGTAGCAGTAGCCTGACCGATAGCAACTTCCTGTGCTTGTACCGTTGAGGTAGAGGACAGAATTAGCAAAAATACTGCTACAAGGATTGTACAGGTAAGAGTTCGTGCTCTAATAACACGGAACATGGTTACCTCCTTTTATATAAGTATTTGAAAACATTTTTTATCTCCTTGCTAAATTTCTTAGCTGGTTAAATTTCATACAACTGTTTAATCGTCATACAGTTCAAAATCTTAACAGCTAAAAGAGGAGAAAATTGCAGAAAACAATATATTTTGATAGTTTTTGTAGGAATTAATCAATTAATTGATGAAACATGGTTTCAAATTGGATTATTATTTATAACTTGAGCTATTATTGATTGTCTAAGTGTATTATTTCAAGTTGGTTAGCTAATTAGTGATAAAAAAATAGGACACAATTACAAGCATTTGTGCCCTATATTATCAATGAGAGAGAAAATTTCGTGTAAGTTTATGTACCGTCATAAGCTACGGTTAATATAATCAATCCCGTATAAACCCCTGCTTGTTGATTTACAGTAGGAATAACCCGACCTCCAATAAAAATAGCGGTTATTCCGGTGGCACCAATTGTAATTCCGCCCGGAAGGGCATGAGGGTTAATATTTAAAAAACCAGCCCCAAAAGCTGCCGGGTTAAGATTACCTGTATTATCAATTGAGCAATCATCAACATCAAAAACAATTACCATACGATCTTCAGCAAGAGGAGCAACATTAGTAGCCAGGTATTCCGGCAGAGAAAGAAAACAAGAGATTCCAGAATTGGGTTCCCCGCCAATCGAAAATACACCGGCATTGACACCGTCGGCATTAGTCACGTTTTTAGCTACACCCTGAAGAACATTGCCAAAATCAAGATTCTGAACAGCGGTTACAGTTAGTCCAGTAAGTACTGTCGCGGTAGCTTCACCTGCCGCGGTAGCTTGGGCATGTATAGGGCTAATATTTATCAAAGAAAAAGCTATAATAATAAATATAGATATTTTCAGAAATATCAAAAGACTTCGACTAATATTCATGAATCGCTCCATGTTTATACAAGGTTGTTTAATTTACTTATTTCTAAAATCGGCAATATGAAAAAATAGTATTGATATTAGGGGGAAAAAAAGAAGATGTATCTTATAATTGATTAAAACCTGAACAGAGGATAATAATTTATCTTATCAATTACCGGTATATTGAATTTGAATTGTAAGTGGAGCGGTATAGTTACCTGATGCCTGGTTTACTTCCGGCATTACCAGTCCTCCAAGCCATATTGTAAGACCATTAGAGCCTATTCCATATGTTATGGTTCGCCATGGGTTCTTATCATTGAACGGTGGGTTACTTTGATCAGGAGTAGTACTTGAATCCATAGAACAATCTGTTTGGCTAAAAACAATTCTCATAGTTTTGGAGCCTGCATACATATATGCAGGTAATATAAAATCTATTGTAATTTCGGCACCAGCAGTACCAGAGACAGTAAATTCTGCCGCTTTGCCAGCATCGGTTTTGGACACAACTTTGGGAACGCCAGTTAAAATAGTCCCAAAATCAAGATCTACTACAGGAGTTGGGATTTGTGAGAAAGCCGATATAACCAAAGAAAAAAGAGATAAATTAATTAACAATATTATTTTGAAATATTTAATTTTCATAAATGAAAACTATTCTTAATATAACTAACTGTCAATATTAAACAGCGTTGCTAATTGTCAATTGAAATTAGAGTCATAATTCCTCTGGAATAATCAAATGGTAGTTTTTTATCTATTGAGTTTAAATTTATAAGATTTAATGATGAGTTCTCTTTAGAAGAAAATATTTTTTTTGAAAATGCAAAATCCTGATTTATTTGAAATAAGAAAATTTCATTATCTCTTTCAATCTGAAAATTTATAACATATTCATCCGAAGGCTGCCATAGAAAAAATAGATTATTATCTGTTTCGAAATGATAATTGTCTGAGATACTGGCATATAATTGTTCGTCTGAGTTTTTTTTATACGAGGAGTAAGGAATTAAACCAGTTGGTATTTTAACAGTTGCCGTAGTACGAATCAGTGCTGAAGCATTATCTGATAATACAGGACTATAAACTAAACAAAAAATAAGACCAACAATTAAAAATTGAAATAAACGTTTTAAAAACATTACGGTATCCGAAGTAAATTTGTAAGTACTTCATAATAATACCGTAAAATCCAAAATTGTCAAGACAGTATTCTTTTTTCAATTTTTTTTGCAAACGGACGACACAAAATCCCAAGGGCAGAACCCGAAGTGGTTCTGCAAAGAAAGCGGTTGCTAAAGAGTTCCGTCCTATTGGCTTAAGTGTCGGGTCACAATCCACCTTCGGTGAATCAGGACCCGACACAACTGAAATGAGGGTTTATCAACAAGCCCTTGGAGTCGGGAATGACATAAAGAAAAAGGGTGTTTGTATCCACAAAATCTTGCCGAGATTAAGCAAAAGTCAAAGTTGTGGCAGACAACACGAGGGTGTCTGTTGCCCACGGGATTTTTCAAAAATAAAAAATCAACCTCCGGTATAGGCAATCGATAACACTATATCTCCGGCATAGTCACCTCCGGTTTGTGTTAATCCGGGGAATACTGTTCCCCCGATCCAAACCAAAAGAGTTCCGCCTGCACCCAAATTTTGAACAGAAGGACCGTTTGGATTTACAACCCCGGCTGGTGCTGTTTGTCCTCCACCAGTTTCATCATCATAAGAAACATCGGTATTGTTAAAACTGATACGCATTCCGTTTGAGGAATCCACTAAGAAGATTGAATCCGGCAAGATAAAATCAAAAGTTATTTCCGCTCCAGAGTTTCCATTTATTTGCCATTCACCGGCAAATCCAGCTGATGATTTATCCACTGTTTTATCTAATCCCGGAATAACAGTTCCAAATCTTAAATCATTGGTCCCGAGAATTGTAATGGCTGAAATAACTGTTGCTGTTGCCTGAATTGTTCCGTTTTCCTGTGCCTGAATTGGTTGAATTACTGTCAAGCATACAAAAAGGGTTATAACTAGCCCAAAAAACCTATTATACATAAATTCCTCCGAAATTTCATTTAATTCCAGATAGCAAAAATGCAAAGAAGATGCCATCGGCAGAAAAAACCATTAAGATACTGTAACGCAATAGCTTACATTGATGCCTTGGCAACTGTATGACATTAAATTCAGATAAGAAAATATGGGAGAATACCTATAAAAATAGTTATTATAACAGGTACTTCTGTTGAGCTTGAATTGTTTTTAAATTTGTGATAAATGTAAAAATCATATAAAGATAGCTAAAGTGATACGGAAATTATCCGATAAAATTTGTAGAAACTGTTTTAAAATGAAACACTCAAAGTGAAACAGTCCTTTAAATGAAAGGTGACAGGATGTCGCTTAGAAAAGTTAAATATCTTTTTTTGATTTTGATTGTATCCAATGGATGGACGCAACAAATACGGTGGTCTTCGGTTACCGGCGGGAATTATAATGATGAATCTTATGCCTCGGTGCAAACTTCTGATAATGGTTATGCGGTATTGGGTTCAACATATTCATTTGGTTCAGGTGATTACGATTTTTTCTTTATACGTTTAAATGAAAATGGTGATACTCTTTGGACTAAAACTTTCGGTGGTCAATATGCAGATTATGGCAGATCGCTTATTAATACTCCTGACAAAGGATTTTTATTAGTTGGTACCAGTAAGTCCGGCGGGTTTGGTATGGGAGATATTTATGTTATTAAAATCGACAGTCTTGGTGAGTTGATTTGGGAAAAATCTTACGGAGGGGCTGAAGCCGATGAAGGGAATTCTGTAATTATGACAACTGAATTGGGGTATCTTATATGTGGCACTACTCTTTCATACGGACTTAATGGGGATATGGCTCTGTTAAAGATTGATTCTTTGGGTGTTGCCAAATGGATAAAGACTTATGGGGGTACTGAAGGTGATAGCGGTTTTGATGTCAAACTTACAGGTGATGGCGGATATATTGCTGTAGGTGGTACAGGGTCATTCGGTTTGGGATACAGTTCTGTTTATGTGGTGAGGACAAATGCTGCCGGTGATACTTTATGGACTAATGCTTATGGGGGCGACAAATCGGATTTTGGTTATTCTGTAAGCCCTACTTACGATGGAGGTTTTATTTTCGCTGGCACTACTGAATCTTTTGGCGAAGGATACAAAGATGCATACCTGATTAAAACAGATGCTGATGGTCTGTTATTATGGCAAAAAACTTATGGCGGTTTCAAAGATGAAAGAGCTTACTCGGTTTTTGCTACTTCTGATGGTGGTTATGTTTTGGGTGGCATAACTCATTCGTTCGGTGCTGGAAAAGTTGA
>QNAD01000057.1 GCA_003641345.1 Candidatus Zixiibacteriota bacterium
TTTCGATGGCGGACAAATTTGTATAGATTCTTCGTTTTATCCTCCGGCTGGTGCATGGGCATGGGCAACTCCAGATGGTGAACGTTATGCGGTTTGGAATGGACCGTTCTGTTATACTATCGGTACGCCTGTAGAAAACACACCACCTGTTTTAGACCCGATAGGTGATCAGAATGTTGATGAAAATGTTAACCTCAATTTCACTATTTCTGCGTCTGATGCCGATGGAGACCCATTAACATATTCTATGACTTCTGATCTTCCAGCAGGTTATACATTTGTAGGTAATGTTTTTGATTGGACTCCTACATATGACGATGCCGGAGTTTATACTGCTACTTTTACAGTAAGCGATGGAACTCTCACCGATGAAGAAACAATCACTATAACTGTAAATAATGTCAACCGCACTCCTGTTTTAAATGCTATTGGTAATCAGATTACAGATGAAAATGTTCAGTTGACTTTTACTGCCTCAGGTTCTGACCCAGACAGTGATGCTTTAGCATACACAATGACATCTGACCTTCCTGCTGGCTATACTTTTGTAGGTAATGTTTTTGATTGGACTCCGACCTTTAATGATGCCGGTGTTTACACAGCTACTATTACTGTAACTGATGGACTTCTTACTGATGAAGAAACAATTACAATTACTGTCAATGACGTCAACAGAGCACCGGTTCTTAGTCCTGTTGGTAATAAAGTTACAAATGAAGAGCAACTGTTACAATTTAATGTCATTGCATCAGACCCTGATAACGATGCAGTGACTATTTCTATGGTTGCGTCAACATTACCTCCTGCGGCAACTTTTGATGGTGCTCAGTTTAGCTGGATGCCTGTTATAGGGGATGCAGGTGTTTATAGTGTAAAGTTTGTTGCGACCGATGGTAATCTCGAAGATGCTGAGACAATTCAAATAACTGTGAATTCGGCAAATCAACCACCATATTTTGAAGACCCAATTCCAGAATTTTCAGTATCCGAAGGGGAAACAATTGTTTGGTTACTTCATGCTTTTGATCCTAATAGTGATAATTTGACTATGTGGCTTGATCCGGTTTTACCGAACATGTCTTTTGCTGATTTAGGAAATGGAATATTAGAAATAACTTTCAGCCCAAATTGCAACCAGGCGGGTGGTTATGAATTAAGTGCTTTTGTTGCTGATGGTGAATTTACAGTTTCAGTTGACGTCGATTTTGTTGTAATCGAAGCATGTGATCCAAACGAAATTGGTATTGCAATGATTGAACCTGATCCAATCAAATATTTATTTGCACAATTAATTGATCAAATAAATGCTGTGATTTATTTTGGTAATCTCAGCGGTGGTTTGACTATTGCCGATATAAATCTTGGGTCTTTGATGGTTAATGGACTTATGCCTTTAGCCATTTCAGTTGAACCTTCACATCCAATGTTTGACGGTGAAGTATTAAAAGTTGAAATGTCTATGATTGATTTTGTACATTCTTATCCAGCTCTTTACGACACGACAGTACAAACTTTTTCATTGACTGGTTTATTTAATAACAAATGTGATCCGATTGATGTTCATGGTGAATTTACTTTTATAGGAAAACTAACCGGTGATGTTAATCTGGATGGTTCTGTTGATATTAGCGATTTAACTTATATGGTCAGCTATTTCTTCCATAATGGCAGACCGCCAATTGATTACGGAACTGCTGATATGGACGGTGATGGATCTGTGGGTATTTCTGATTTAACGGAATTGATAAATTACATATTTTATAAATAAATTTCTGATTTTATTCTAATTTTAAAAAGCCCTGCTTTAAGTGGGGCTTTTTTATGAATAAGGTATTTGACATAGTCTTCAATAGTTTATAATTTTCAGTATGTTTACAAAGGTATTTAAAACACTAAATGATAATGATTTACTAAAAGAGAATGATAGGGTTTTAGTGGCTTTTTCAGGAGGACCGGACTCAACAGCATTGTTGTATTTACTTATTAAATTGAAATCAAAAATCGCATTTGATATTTCAGCAGTACATGTGAATCATAATATCCGAAAAGAAGAAGCACTAAAGGATGAAAAATTCTGTAAGAAGTTTTGTGAGAAATATAAAATAACTCTTCATATTGTTTCTGAAAATATTCCATTGTTAGCTAAAAAAGAAAAAACGGGTATCGAGGAAACAGCTCGTAATTTTAGACTAAAATCTTTTGAAAAGCTCTGCAATGAATATAATTATAATAAAATTGCAATGGGGCATCATGCCGACGACCAAGTAGAAACAGTTTTATTCCGTTTATTCAGGGGTTCAGGAAGAACCGGCTTAAAGGGAATGTCTATTAAAAGAGATAAAATTATTAGACCATTGCTTGAAACCAAACGCACTGAAATTTTAGATTATCTTAAAAAACATAAAATTAAGTATATTGAAGATTCTTCTAATTTTGAAAATTATTATCAGCGCAATTTTATTAGGAATGAATTGATTCCTGTGATAAAGAAGAAAATTAACCCTTCGGTTGATAAATCAATTCTCAATTTTTCCGAATCGATATCACTTGAAGAGGATTTTTTAGATTCTCTTACAAATAAAGCTGTTAAAAAAGTTGTTAGAGTGACACCAGGCAGAAAATTTCAACTTGATTTGAACCTTTTTAATAATTATGATTTATGGTTAAAAAGACGATTGCTGAGATTTTGTTTGTTTGAGCTGTCGAGAAGTAAGACTATGCCTGACAAGGAGATAATTAATCGTCTCGTCAGTTTAGTAGAAAAAAATGGAAAGGAAATATCTCTTCCCGGAAAAATTCAGGCAAAATTAGACAATAATGGGCTAATTTTGTTTGAGAGATTTAAAAATAATTATCAAGTTGAATTGCCGATTGGAGAAACAGTAAGTTTAAATTTGCCTAATTATAAGTTTTATAGTTGCAAAACTTCATTAAATTCATTCAAAAAACTTGTAAAAAGGAATGCCTTTACAATCTTTTTGGATTATAATTTAATTAAGTTTCCAATTTATATTCGAAATATAAATCAGGGAGATAGATGTCGTTTTTTGGGAATGAAAGGTTCGAAAAAAATAAGTAATTATTTGATAGATAAAAAAATTCCAAAAGTTTATCGTGATGAAATACCTTTACTTTTTGACCAGGCAGGGATTATCTGGTTAGTGGGGTGTGAAATTGCTGATAGAGTAAAAGTTAATAAAAATACAATGAGGGTATTAAAAATTGGATGTGCTCGAAGGTAAAAATATAAGTCCGTTGCCGTTTGAACTTCTTTTAGACAGGGAAGAAATATCAAGGGCAGTTTTAGATTTGGGGAAAAGAATTACCGATGATTATGATCAGAAGGAATTGGTTATTGTTGGTGTTTTAAAAGGGTGCATTATTTTTATTGCTGATTTGATTAGAGATATAAAATTACCCATTGAGTTGGAATTTGTCTCCGCATCTTCTTACAGGGAAGGAGCTACTCAACAGGAAAAAGTAGAAACAGGTGGTACCAAGGAACTAAATATTTCAGGCAAGCATGTTCTTTTGGTCGAAGGGGTAGTTGATACCGGTAAAACAATCAGCACTCTTATGAAAGAACTTACTAAACAAAACCCTGCTTCTTTGGAAATTGTTACTCTGCTTGATAAACCGGGAAGCCATAGGACCAAGTTGAATATAAAATACAAAGGTTTTACTATTGGTAATAATTTCGTGATAGGATATGGGCTTGATAATACTCAAAAATATAGGAACTTACCGTTTATTGGTAAAGTTGTAGATAAGTAAGATAAAAAAGTGAATAACTTTTTGCAATACTTGTATAATAAGAAACGTAACAAACAACTGGAGAATTAGTGACTGATTTAAAAAATAGTAGAAACTTGAAATCTGATAAAGGTAAAGACGGAAAACAGAAAGAACCGGGAGGTTTTAAAGGCACTGGAAAGTCAATGCTATTTTGGCTGGGACTTTTTCTGGTAATTGTCATTTTCTATTCTTATTTCTCGGAATTAAACAATGATGTCGGAGAAATTACATATACAGAATTTCTTGAGCAAATTGAACAGAAAAATATTTTGGAAGTCTCGTTTACTGAACAGGAAATTGAAGGACGATTAACTGACCCTAAAGTGTTTCCATCTACTAACACGCAAAATTCATTCAGCAAATTCAAAACTCGAATTCCATTTCCTGATATCAATTATGAATTGGTCTCTCGTTTAGAAAAAAATAATATTAAAATCAATGCCAAAGTGAGAGGTCCTGACCTTTTCTCAATTTTAATTTCAATTGCACCTTGGATATTTTTGATTCTTCTTTGGCTCTTTTTTATTCGTCAGATGCAGGGTGGGTCTGGACCAAAAGGGTTATTCTCATTTGGGAAAAGTAAGGCTAAACTACTCACCGATGAACGGCCAAAAGTTACTTTCAAAGATGTAGCCGGCGCTGTTGAGGCTAAAGAAGAATTGGCGGAGATTATTGAATTTCTTAAAGAACCGGGGAAATTCCAAAAACTGGGAGGTAAAATTCCCAAAGGTGCTTTGCTTTTAGGTTCTCCAGGTACTGGTAAAACTTTGTTAGCTCGTGCCATTGCGGGTGAGGCAAAAGTTCCGTTTTTTTCGATGTCCGGTTCTGATTTTGTGGAAATGTTTGTTGGCGTTGGTGCCAGTCGTGTCAGGGACCTTTTTGAACAAGGCAAAAAAAATGCTCCTTGTATTATTTTTATTGATGAAATCGACGCTGTTGGCCGCCATCGTGGTACCGGTCTCGGCGGTGGGCATGACGAACGAGAACAAACTCTAAATCAACTGCTTGTTGAGATGGATGGTTTTGAATCCAACGAAGGTGTAATTCTTATTGCCGCTACTAACCGTCCTGATGTACTTGATCCGGCTCTGCTTCGTCCCGGAAGATTTGACCGGCAGATTGTAGTTGCTATTCCTGATGTTAAAGGACGCGAAGGTATTTTGAATGTCCATATTAGAAAAGTGAAAATTAATGACAATGTTGATCTTAAAGTTTTAGCCCGTGGTACTCCCGGTATGACAGGTGCTGATTTGGCCAATATGGTCAACGAAGCGGCATTGTTAGCTTCCAGAAAAGACCGTGATTCGGTTATGATGGAAGATTTTGAAGATGCAAAAGATAAGGTTATGATGGGTTCGGCAAGAAGGTCTTTGGTTATTACTCCTGAAGAAAAGAAAATCATTTCATATCATGAAGCTGGCCATACTTTAGTGGCTAAATATCTGCCGAAAGCTGACCCAGTTCACAAGGTTACTATCGTCCCAAGAGGTATGGCTTTAGGTGTAACCCAATCGTTGCCTGTTGATGAACGTCATACTCACTCAAAACAATATCTCGAAGCTACTTTGGCGGTTTTGATGGGTGGTCGGGTAGCTGAGTTGATTGTTTTTAATCAGCTTGATACCGGAGCCGGTAATGATATTGAGCGAGCTACTAAATTATCCCGTAAGATGGTTTGTAATTGGGGTATGTCTGAAAAATTAGGACCGGTTACTTTTGGCAAATCAGATGAACATCTTTTTCTTGGAAAAGATATGCAACAACGATTGGACTATTCCGATGATACTGCTCGTTTAATTGATGCTGAAATCAAAAAGTTTGTTCTAAAGGCTGAAAAAACAGCTGATGATATTTTGACGAAACATTTGGATAAACTTCATGAACTATCCGACAGATTACTTGAAAAAGAAATTCTTGATAGTCGTGAAGTTGATGAAATAATCGGAAGAGAATCTGGCGATACAGAAAAAATAGAACAACCGGTACCTTCCCCTGAGAAGTAAATTTTTTTGAGCATAGATAAGAAGGCCGGTAAATTTTTTATCGGTCTTTTTTTATTGTTTTATTTCAATAAGTCATAAAAATTAGTATTCTATATTATGATTCAAAATGTGATTATATAAATATGTGTATTAATATTATTGAAATGTCAAAAAACAGACCTCTGGTTATGGGGATTTTAAATATTACCCATGATTCGTTTTCCGATGGCAATAAATATCTTGATACAGAATTAGCATGTGAATATGCTTTTCGTATGGCATCTGACGGTGCCGACATTATTGATCTTGGGGGTGAATCCTCCCGTCCGGGAGCGGAACCGATTACAATCGAGGAAGAACAAAATAGAATTTTGCCGGTACTGAAAAAAATCCGTCATAAACTATCAATACCAATTTCAATAGATACTTATCATTCAGACACTGCCCGAAAAGCGATAGATTTAGGGGCGGATATTATAAATGATATATCAGCCCTTAGATTTGATTCTGAAATGATTAATGTTATTATAAATTATAAAGTCCCTGTAATTCTTATGCATATGAAGGGGACTCCAAGGGATATGCAAAAAGATCCGTTTTATCAGGATTGCATAAAGGAAATTGTTGATTTTTTTGATGAAAGGATTGCATATTGTAAACAAAATGGCATTAAAAGAAAAAACATAATTATTGACCCCGGAATTGGGTTTGGAAAAAGATTAGCCGATAACCTTGTAATTATGAAAAATATTGATAACTTAAAGAAGTTTGATATGCCTGTGATGATTGGGACATCGCGCAAATCTTTTATAGGTATGATTACTAAAAATGATAATCCGGCGAGTGATAGAATAGGCGGGTCTATTTCTTCGGCAGTAGCTTCGATTATAAATGGAGCTAATATTGTTCGGGTTCATGACGTTAAAGAAACTGTCGAAGCAGTGAAAGTTCTGGAAGCTATTAGAGGAAACTGATGACGTTATTTGAATATGATTTTATACAATTTGGAATAAAAGACATTGTTGATATTCTAATAGTCTCTTTTATTGTTTATCAGTTATTAAAACTAATGAAAGGCACTCGTTCGGCTCAGATTATTTTTGGGTTGATAACATTGGCTTTTGTTGTTTTTGTTTCTTATTGGTTCCGGCTTGAAGGTGTTACCTGGCTGTTTTCCAATCTTGCTACATTTGGTTTATTGGTAATTGTGATTGTGTTCCAACCGGAGCTACGTTCAGTTCTGGCTCAATTTGGTCAGAATAGATTATTCCGAAGGTTTTTCACCGAGGAACAGAAGCGATCTATTGTTGAAGTTTCGCGAGCAGTGCTAAGGTTGTCAGAACTTCGTTATGGCGGTTTAATTGTAATAGAACGCCAAACAGGACTTCGTAATTTTGCCGAAACTGGGAAAGAGATAAAAGCGGAATTATCATTTGAGATGCTGGTTACATTATTTACACCTTATACTCCTCTCCATGATGGGGCGGTGATTATTAGTGCAGATCTTATTGAAGCGGCGGCATGCTCGTTACCTCTTACGACAAATCCCAGATATTCAAAATTATATGGAATGCGCCATAAAGCAGCAATTGGCGTTACGGAGGTTTCCGATGCTGTTGTTGTGGTGGTTTCCGAAGAAACTTCGCAAGTTTCTATTGCTTATAGAGGATTTCTGGAGCAGAATATCAATAAAGCGGATTTCAAAGAAAAATTATCCAAGTATCTAAAATAGTAAATTCGCTGATATTCATACTTGTTGACTATTTTTAGAAATACACTATCTTAGCTTTCCTTAAAGATTAAAGGATATTATCCCGACAGAAGAATCTGTTGGTTTTTTTTTGAAAGATTATTGTTATAAAAAATGGCTAAGATTGAAAATATTAGAAACTTCTCTATCATCGCTCATATTGACCATGGTAAATCAACTCTGGCAGATAGAATGTTACAACAAACGCAGACGATTTCCAATAGGCAGATGAAAAATCAGGTGCTGGATTCGATGGATTTAGAGCGGGAACGGGGTATTACAATCAAAGCTCATGCTATTCGTCTGCATTATAAAGCCAACGATAAAAAAATATATAAATATAATCTGATTGATACTCCCGGACATGTCGATTTTACTTATGAAGTCAGCCGGTCTTTGTCTGCTTGCGAAGGTGCTATATTAGTGGTGGATTCATCACAGGGGATAGAAGCTCAAACTTTGTCAAATCTTTATTTGGCGATGGAGAACAATCTTGAAATCCTTCCGGTTCTAAACAAAATTGATTTGCCCAACGCCGATCCGGAGCGAGTTTCAAAAGAACTTGTTGATTTACTGGGATGCAAACCGGAAGAGATAATGCATTGTTCAGCAAAATCAGGAATTGGAATTGAAGAGCTCCTTGAGGAGATTGTCAGAGTTTTCCCGCCTCCCGAAGGCGACCCTGATGCTCCTTTGCAGGCGATGGTTTTTGATTCTGTTTTTGACAGTTATCGGGGAGCAATGCCGTTTATAAAAGTTGTGAACGGTACTTTGAAAAAAGGGGAGAAAGTCAAATTTTTCTCAACCAGTAAATCTTACGATGTTGACGAAGTTGGTTATATGCGTTTGGAAGCTGTTCCGCAGGAATCTATTTCCGCCGGGGATGTTGGTTATCTGTTTGCCTCTATTAAAGAAGTATCTGATACTAAAATTGGTGATACTATAACAACAATCGCCAACCCTACTGATAAGCCAATAGGTGGGTTTGTAAATGTCAAGCCGATGGTTTACGCCGGCTTGTTTCCGTCTAATGCTGAAGATTTCAACCAGCTCCGTGATTCTCTTGAAAAACTTACATTGAATGATTCGTCACTTGTTTTTGTACCGGAAACATCAACAGCTTTGGGGTTTGGGTTCAGGGCAGGGTTTCTCGGTTTGTTGCACATGGAAATTGTAACCGAGCGTCTGCAAAGAGAATATAACCAGACTATTATCAACACTGTTCCGACTGTTGAATATAAAGTATTTAAAAATGATGGAACGATGGAATTAGTCTCCAACCCAGCCAAAATGCCGCTTACTACGGAAATTGATTATATCGAAGAGCCTTTTGTTGATGCTCAGGTGATTGTGCCTTCGGAATATGTTGGTACGATAATGAAACTTGGAACCGAGCGTCGTGGTGAATATAAAACAACTGATTATCTTTCGCCGGCAAGAGCTTCGCTTAGCTATGCCTTTCCGTTGTCTGAAATAATTTTTGATTTTTATGATAAACTAAAATCATCCACCCGCGGATATGCATCATTTGATTATGGTATTCCTTTCTATAAAAAGTCAAGTTTAGTCAAGCTGGATATTCTGGTGAACGAGGAAGAGGTTGATGCCCTGTCATCTATTATCCATCGTGAAAAAGCGTATTATTGGGGGAAAGCGTTAAATGAAAAACTGCGGACATTGATTCCCAGACAGATGTTTGAGGTTATCATTCAGGCGGCAATCGGGAACAAA
>QNAD01000415.1 GCA_003641345.1 Candidatus Zixiibacteriota bacterium
CCACAGATTTTTTTCCTTATCGCGAAATGCTGTTTTTATATAATCATTTGGTAATCCGTTGGACCGGTTGTAATTGATACTGATTAAGAAACGGTCGGTTTTTTCTTCGGGCAACAGTTTAAAAAGTCCTGAACCGAAAGTGCTGATAAATAGAGAACCATCAGTGCTTACAAACAGATTTTGAATGCTTTCAAGTTCCCCGTTCTCAATTGTGATTCTTTTTGGTGTTATTGATTTTTCATCAACAGGAAAGAAAAAAATGCCATTGTCCGAAGTCGTTATCCATACTTTTTTTCCATTGGGAGACAATGTAATGTGTGTAATGTTAAACCCCTGAAAGGGTTTGATTTCTCTAAGGTTTACTAAGTTATCTTTGCTGTCTAAATCCCATGCAAACAGACCATTCATAGTTCCTGCCAAAACGATACTGTCCGGCAAAAATCCGATAGTCGAGATATTTAGTTCTTCCGGCACCTTGAACGGTTTAATTTCGTAGTTGCGAATGCGTAAAATGCCGGCACTTTGAGATGAGACCCAGATATTTTCCAAAGAATCTTCTGTAATACCTGTGATAATATTGTTAAGTCCTGTTTGAAGAATGTGGAACTTATTGTCGTTGTAAATGGTAATATTACCATTTTGATGACCAAACCACAGAATACCGTAGCTGTCTTTAAGGGCAGTGGTAATAAAATTGTCAGAAAGTCCGTCCTGAGTGTTGTAGTTCACAATTTTTTGCCCGTTGTAAAAAGACAAATTTTCGCTGGTAGCTATCCACAAATTACCGTAATTATCTTGGATAATGTCGTTAATGAAATTATTGTTTAGTTGATTGTCTTGATTAAAGAGCTTATACTTATATACTTGAGAGAATAAAAGATTGGTTGTAAAAAAAATGAATCCTATTAGCAATAACCTATGTTTGTTGATTCTCATTTACTGAAAGATTAGGTTATTTATGCGGTTCAATTTTTATAACGGATTTCGGTCGCGGAATACCGCCAATAGGAACATTGTTAAATGGTAATAATTCGCCGTATTGATTACGGATATAAAAAACTACATTATTGTTGTTTGCAGGAGCTTTTGAGTTCTTATGCATCTGAATGTCCAAAGATGATTTCCGTTCACCGTCTAAAATCTTGTGTTCGCTGATAGCCCAACCTTTGTCCGGTGATTCTTTCATCATTACGGCTTTTCGTAGAACTGATACGAAAAATAATTTTCCGTCGTTGTCCCAGTCAAAGTTGGATTGCTTGATAGAGATAACGCGGTCGTCCAAATACGGATAAATATGAGAGACTTCTTTTGGGTTGTTGTGTAGCCGGAAAGTGTACTCAAAAGTGAAAGAGTTGCTGCCTTCAACGGGTTGATTGTCCATTGGTTTTGTGCTAAGATAGTAGCGATACAGATTCCCATCATCACCGGCAACACCTTGTGCAATGACTTTTAAAACATAGCCGCCGTATTTCTCGGAGTATTCTCCCTCGGTAGGACTAATCGGACGAAACGAATACCATTTATCATCGTATTTCGGGTTGGCGTCAAAAGTTTTTTCGCACAATAGGTTGCCACTGCGGTAATTTCCTGTAGGGTCAATATTTTTAGAATCTTCGTTGGTAATACATCCTTTGCCACCGTAAACGGAGAATTTTGTTTTTGTATTAAAAACACCTTTTCCTTCATCATATTTCCCTGCAATATTCGGATCAAATATGCGAATATAAACAGGTTGTTTATAGTTTTTTGGAATGACAAAAAAGAATGTTTGGCAAAAATCATCATCGCCCCACGATTTGTCGGCTTTTGCACCAAAGGTAACCAAAAACGGAATGTTTTCTTCCTTTGCAGGAACGGGTTGGCTATTAATATTTTTTGCTATTAAAAAACAAAACAATATAGGAAATATGTGCTTCATTGAAAAACAAAAGTATTAAAAAATTTTCTTAACCGAAACGAATTTATAAAAATCTAATTTCTACACCATAGAATTTTAATAGATTTGTAAAAAAGAAAAAGTGGCTTTTGAGCAACGAAAAAATATTATCCTTTCATTAATTATTGTCTTGGCATTAGTATATGTAGGACGATTATTTTATTTACAGGTAATTAATAAATCCTACAGAATATCAGCGGAAAATAATGTCTTGCGTTTTGTAACGGAGTACCCCGAACGGGGACTGATTTACGATCGGAATCATAAACTATTGGTTTTTAACAGAGCATCTTACGATTTGATGGTAATTCCGAATAAAATTAAAAATCTTGATACTGTAAAGCTTTGTAATCTAGTACATATTGGCAGAAAAGAGTTTGTTGATCAATTAAAAAAAGCGAAAGAATATTCCGGTTACAAACCATCAGTTATGGTTAAACTTCTTGGCGAGAATGAGTTTTCTGCATTACAAGAACAACTTTTCCGGTTTCACGGATTTTATTTACAACGACGATTAATCAGAAGTTATACCGATACTATTGCTTCACACTTACTGGGATATATCGGAGAGGTTTCTGAAAAACAGATAAAGGCAGATCCGTATTATGTCCAAGGCGATTATGTTGGAATTAGTGGTATTGAGCGGTTTTATGAGACAAAGCTCCGTGGAAAAAAGGGTGTTAGTATTTTTCAGGTAGATGTACATAATAGGATAAAAGACCGATTTGCCGATGGAAAA
>QNAD01000416.1 GCA_003641345.1 Candidatus Zixiibacteriota bacterium
AATTTTAATAAAAGATAATTCTGTGATTGGCGTTCAGATTGAAAATAAAAAATTTTATTCCGATGCGGTTATTATTTGTACAGGAGGAATGTCATACCCAGCTACGGGTTCTACAGGCGATGGTTATAAACTTTTAGAATCTATTGGGCATAGAATTGAAAAAACCAGACCGGCATTGGTACCACTTATTACCAAAGGTGACACAGCTAAAAATCTTCAGGGATTGTCATTAAAAAATGTAAATTTAAAATTGATAATCAATAGTAAACTTAAGAGAGAAATTTTTGGAGAAATGCTTTTTACTCATTATGGGCTCTCTGGTCCTATCGTGTTAACAATCAGCAAAGATGCAGTAGATGCTCTCGATAAAAAATATAATGTAAAAATTACAATTGATTTAAAACCGGCTTTGAGCAATGAACAACTTGGAAACCGCTTATTAAGAGAATTCAAACAGCATGGCAATCAGCAATATAAATCTATTCTGAAAAATTTATTACCGGCAAAATTAATACCTGTTTGCGTGTATCAAACAAGCATAGATGCCGATAAAAAAGTAAATCAAATAAAATCAGCAGAAAGAAAAATAATTTTGTCTTGGTTGAAGAATTTTCAATTTGAGGTTTTAGGGCATAGAACTTATAAAGAAGCTATTATAACTGCTGGTGGTGTAAGCCTAAAGGAAATTAACCCAAAAACCATGGAATCAAAACTAATCAATAATCTTTTTATTGCAGGTGAACTTTTAGACCTTGATGGAAATACCGGTGGTTATAACTTACAATCCGCTTTTTCAACCGGATGGTTAGCTGGAAATGCATCAATTTTATAAATTTATTATTCTTTTTTAAGATTGACACTATAATCTTTCGCTTTACATTTAATTCTGAGCACAGGTTTAAAAATATAATAATGGGAATCAATATGGATAATTATTTTTTAATTCAATTACCTTCGTTAATAATTGATGATGTGCTCGATTTCAATCTTTATCTTAAGAGCGGATCTGAATATGTATTATACCGTTCTTCTTTATTAAAATTTGGAATAGAAAATAAGCAAAAATTATTAGAAAATGAGATATACGACTTATATGTTCCTGGAGAAGATCTTTCCAAATACCATAAATACATAGAACAAAACATTAAGAATTTTCTCCAAGATGAAACAATCGAAGAAAATACTAAAGCGGCAATAGTCTATGATAGTGTCAAATTAGCAATAAAAGATTTGTTCAAAAATCCTACTAGTAAAGTGAATATTAAAAGAAGTCAGACATTAGTAGATTCGGTTATTTTCTTTATTTTTCAGGGACGTAATCCAATTACAAATCTTATGGATGTTATGTCTTTCGACTATACAACCTATACTCATTCCATAAATGTAGCTATTCTCTCGATTAGTCTGGGAAATCATATGGGAATTAAAAATGCTCAAAGTTTAGTAGAACTTGGCACCGGAGCCTTACTTCATGATATCGGCAAAACGAAAATATCGAATGAAATTTTAGAAAAAAAGACCCCCTTGAATGACTCGGAAATTAAATTAATAAGAGAACATCCCCAGATTGGTTATGACTTACTTAAGGAAACAGGATTACTATCAGAGCAAATTTTAATACCGGTGCTTCAGCATCATGAGCGTAATGACGGCAGTGGTTATCCAAATAAATTAAAAGCAGATGAAATTCATTTACACAGTAAAATTGTCGGAATTGCTGATGTCTTTGATGCTATGACCACAAATAAAATATATCGACCGGCACACAATGCTTTTCCTGCTCTTCAGGAAATGTTTGGAGAAGAAAGTCATTTTGATTTAGAACTTTTACAGAATTTCACTAAAATGCTTGGGCAAAAAAAAGAAGACTAATAGAAACATTGTTTCTCTATTTACTCACCAATATTTCAAATAGAAATCAGAAGTTTTTTAAGTTAATATTTAAAGAATTTTATTTTTTGGTGCCGGAGGCCGGACTTGAACCGGCACGCCCCTACGGAGCAAGGGATTTTAAGTCCCTGGTGTCTACCAATTCCACCACTCCGGCAGCCAAAATCAAATTTGATTAGATTGGGAATTTAAATGATTTATAAAATATACGCAAGTGCATTTTTGGGTTAATTATTGTTAATTTTATGGTTGAACTAATTCAAAATATTATTACATTTGCTTTCTAAAATAAATAACTACTTAGGAATATAAAATGTCAGAAAAATCTGATGATAATAAAGAAATAGATGCTAAAACCGATGCTCCGGTTGATTTTATACGGGAATTTGTTCGTGAGGAAGTTACCGCAGGTAAACATGGCGGCAAAGTCATTACCCGTTTTCCTCCTGAACCAAACGGCTTTTTACATATTGGGCATGCCAAAGCAATCTGCATAAATTTTGGGATTGCTAAAGATTTTAACGGAGTTACTCATCTCAGATTTGATGATACTAATCCGGTCAAAGAAGAAACCAAATATGTTGATGCTATCAAAGAAAATATCAAATGGCTTGGCTTTGACTGGGGTGAACGGCTTCATTTTGCCTCTGATTATTTTGGAACTCTTTATGAATATGCTATCAAACTAATCAATGATGGTAACGCCTACGTTTGTGATTTAACTCCGGAACAGATAAGAGAATATAGAGGGACATTAACAGAACCAGGTAAAAACAGCCC
>QNAD01000058.1 GCA_003641345.1 Candidatus Zixiibacteriota bacterium
CCTTGACAGGCAACAAAATAAAACATCGTTGACGGCTATGATGAGAATGACCGCTTTTCCTGCAACAATTATTGCTACTCTGGCGGCATCCGGAAGACTTGAAAAGACAGGTTGTATTCCGCAAGAATTAGCTGTAAAGCCATCGCTTTTTATTCCTGAACTTAAAAAACGAAATATCAATCTGATTATTAAATAATAACACACGGGGCGTATCAAAACGCACGATATGTGGATAGTCTGTAGAAAAAAGCAAAAAGATGGCAAGCCTCTTCGAGGCTTTCCCACAAATTACTTTTTAATAAAATGGAGGTATCACAAAAGTCTCGCCCTACAGAGGTTACGCCTCTTTGATTGAATATGAATAACACCTCAAGCGGTGGGTTACTTGACTAAACCACGTTCGGAAGATTCTATAAAATCAAGAACCGTTTTTATTTCCGGGATAATTTCAATTTCTGAATTTATTTTTTCAACTGCTTGAGTTGTATTCAAATTACTTTTGAAAAGAATTTTAAATATCTGTTGCAGACCTTTTAATGCTTCTTTTGAAAAACCACGCCGTTTAAGACCAATCAGATTAAGTCCGGCAATTTTCATCGGATAACCACCGGCTAAAGAATAAGGCACTACATCCTGCTGAACTCTAAAACCGCCACCAATCATTGAGTGACATCCTATTTTGACAAACTGATGAACAGGAAGAACACCACCCAAAATAGCAAAATCACCAATCTCAATATGTCCTGCTAAATTTACAGAATTTGCCATAATCACATTGTTACCGATAATACAATCATGGGCTATGTGTGCATAAGCCATAATCATACAATTTTCACCCACTACGGTTTTATAATGATAATCGGTACCACGATTGATAGTTACAAATTCACGGATAGTTGTATTATCACCAATAATTGCCTGAGTAATTTCATTGCCAAATTTCAAATCCTGAGGAACAGTTCCAATAACAGCATCTTTGAAAACTTTTACATTTTTTCCAAGCACTGCACCAGTTGCAAGAAAAACGCCGGGACCAAGTTCTGTGTTATCATCAACAATAACACCATCTTCAATTATTGCAAAAGGTCCTATCTTGACATTCTTCCCAAGTTCTGCTTTGGCAGAAACTATTGCTGTTTTATGGATTTCGTTCATCGGTCAATCACCATCGCCATAAAATCAGCCGAAGCCACAAGTTTATCATCAACAAAAGTCTTCCCTGACATCTTGCATGCACTTCTTCTGAAAGATTGCATCTCAAGTTCAAACCGAAGCTGGTCACCGGGGACAACCGGACTGCGGAATTTTGCTTTATCAATAGACATAAAATAAACAACTTTTTCCTGAGGGTTCTCAATTGCATTTAATAGAAGTACTCCACCAGCTTGAGCCATCGCTTCCAGAATCATAACGCCCGGCATAATCGGATGTCCCGGAAAATGTCCTTGAAAAAAGGGTTCATTGAAAGTAACATTTTTAATTGCTGTCACTCTTTTCTCCGGAACCAAATCAAGAATTCTATCAATCAATAGAAAAGGATAACGGTGGGGCATTATTTTTAAAATAGAATTTATATCAAATAAGGCGGCTGAATTTTTTGAGGCAAACTTACGAGCAATTTTTTTCTTTTTATATAGCTCTCGCATTTTTTTAGCTAAGGCAACATTTGCTTTATGACCAGAACGTGCCGCCAATACATGACCCTTAAACGGAACACCAATCAGAAAAAGATCACCCAATAAATCTAATGTTTTGTGGCGAACAGGCTCGTTGTAAAACCTGAGCGGAATATCATTTATTATTCCAGTTTCTCCTACAAATGCTTTTTCTTTTAAGTTGAGAGCAGATTTAATACGGTCAACCTCAATTTGCCCTAAATCTGAGTCATAAATAACAATCGCATTTTCCAGTCCACCACCTTTTATCAATCCTGCTTCTTTAAGCATTTCAACTTCAGAGAGAAAACAGAAAGTTCTTGCAGGAGCAAATTCATCTACGAATTCTTTCTCAAGATCAACTAAGGTAGTGTATTGAGTTCCCAGAGCTGGGCTTTTATAGTCTATCATAAATGTTATGCGAAGATCGTCAGACGGAGTTACCACCAAATCAACATGTCGGTCACTTTCGCTGTAAGCCATCGGTGAGTCTATCTCAAGATAATACTTATCTTCGTCCTGGTCTTCTATTCCAGCTTCGAGAATTTTATCAACAAACGGTTTTGATGAACCATCGCAGACCGGCGGTTCAATATTGTCCAACTCCACCAGCATATTATCTATTTGAAGTCCTGCAAATGCCGCAAGAATATGTTCAACAGTATAAACTTTTGCTTCCCCTTGCTGCAAAGTAGTTCCTCGAGAAATATCCACAACATGATCAACGTCTGCTTGAATCCATGGACTATCGGAAAGGTCAACTCTTACAAACCGGATACCGGTATTAGGTTTTGCCGGCTTAAAAGTCATGTTAACACCAACTCCGGTGTGAAGACCTACGCCTGCTATTGAAATCTCTTTTTTAATCGTTCTTTGTTTTTCGTACATATTTTCTACCTTGAAATTTGGCACGAAAATACGATATTTATGAGCTATTCTCAAGTATTTTTATTAGTTTAATAATAAATTTCTCTCAAATATCCTTTAACGATTTAACCTGCCTTAATTTACGAAAAAGAGATATATACTCTTTGACCATTAGTTCTTCCGCCTGCGAAAGCCCTTCCATCATTGGGATACCAATTTTCAAAACCGCCCTGACCATATCGGCAGTAGTACGATCATACCGATCGGCTAATTGTTTTAGTTTTTCTTTAAGCTCATATGATACAAAAATAGAAATACAATGAGAGCCTTTTATTTTTTCTGATTTTTGAGAATTATTGCTCATTTTCAATCTCCTAAATTTAGAATTTATTAATGTGATATTTTTCATGCCCTATTAATATTTGTGGTGATTTAATTTTTAGAGAAAATTTTGATTCAATCTCTTCTAAGACTGGTTTCCACGTTTTTTTCTTATCTCTATTAGATATGATTTGATTTATCTGATTACAAAAATCTGACTGACAGATAATACATTTATTATTTAGTTTGGTCTTTAGACCATATTCTTGGGCAACAAAACCGGCTAATTCTTTTTTTAATTTCTTGAGTGCTCTTTTATGGACAGTCTCTAAGCGGTATATTTCTTTATTCGATTTTTCAGATATTTCACGATAAGTTTTACCCATATAATAAAAATGAATAATAAATTCCCGCTCATTGACCGAAAGTTTTTCAAGGGCAACTTTTACAGTTTTTTTTAATTTCTCAATTTTTTTCTGCTTTTCGATTAATTTTTGATTAAATAGCTTACCGGTATTTAACCCAAACAATTCCATGAAATTCAAATTATCAGGTAAATCACTATTAAAATCTTTTGATGGATCATGTCCAATATCTGAAATCCAATTTTGGTATATAATTCTCTTTTTATTCATTCGTCCTCCGTTTTTATGAACAAAAAGAGGGTTTTTATATGATTTGTCGATTACATGCAGGTCACTTCAAATCGAACCGTTTAGTGAATAACACTTTCACAACTCACTTCGTTGCCGTTGAATTACTTATATAAGTAAAAGAGATAATCAAAAAATTCTCATTTTTGCCGATTAATGAATAGATATGATATTTATGTGAAATATCTTATTTCTTGATTTTTGAGATATAATGTTTTATGTGACATTAAGTAATATTGCAAAAGGAAAACTGATTTGGATAATTTGGAAAGAATGGAAGTATATTCTACGCAACTTGACCCTCAAACTAATGACCCTCTGTATAAATTTAAGGAATGGTCAAATAATCTTGATTTCTCTCTTTCAAAAATGACTTATGTTTCTTTAATCTTCTTAATTGTAGGATATCCTCTTTTATCAATTGGTTTTACCGATGACCCGACCAGCATGTTAAAAAATCTCAACGAGGGTATGCTGTTATTTCTTTTGATATCAACCATCATTATGCAGTGGTTGATATTTTTAATGATTTATGTTTCTGCTTTCAGGGAAAAAACTGGATTGGCTGGATTAGGTTTCAAAAAAATTCGTGGAATAGATTTTTTATGGGGATTTTCTTTTCTTCTGGTAGCAAATTTAATTTTATCAGGCGTAGCCTGGATTTTGGGACAAATCGGTTTACCTATGCCGGGGGAAATTTCTCTTTTAATCCCTACTGATACTACCGGGCGAATTGTCTGGGTAGCTGTTTCATTGACTGCAGGGATTTGTGAGGAAACTGCTTTTAGGGGATATTTGATGACCCGTATAAAAATTTTAGGTAAATTTAACGGCTGGATTGTTCCAACACTAATTTCAGCCATTGTTTTTGGTGCCTGTCATGCCTATCAAGGATGGCCAGGATTTATAGTAATTACCTGCTATGGATTGATGTTTTCACTTTTATATCTTCGTACACGCTCTCTCTGGCCTCTTATTATAGCTCATTTTTTCCAGGATTTTGGTGCTCTATTTTTTCCTCAATAAAAATACCGATTGGAAATCATTGGTTATAGATGTATCTTCAATAAAATTTTGCTACTTGGAATATAATGATTAAAAGATTTGTTCTTACATCAGTCTGTTTCTTACTTCTATTTTCAAATGTAAAATCAGAACAAAAATTTGAATGGAATTTTTCACCTATATTGCAAAAGAATTGGGGCAGTACTGAATATGAATTGAATGCAGAATTTCTTACTTATGATCCGGATTCTGTTATTATTTCCCGTCAAATTATTTCAATTTTGGAATTTCCTATGGATAGATTTACTGTAGGAGCTGAACTTGAAATAAATTCTTTTGATACTTCGAAAAATTTCTGGTATGCAAAAATAGCCGGTGCCATAAATATTACAAATCCAAACGAAAACATGACTGACAACGATTGGGATAAAGTATTAGGCCGTTTTGATACCAAATTCAGCTATACCGAATCAAACGCCGAGCTATCAGGACTTAACATAAAAATTGAAGCTGGCCGAGATATGTTCAAACTATATGGAATGAATATTGGCATGATAATTGGCGTTAAATATCAAAATCTAAAGTTTGACATCAACGATTTCTCTGGCTGGCAAAAACCATTTGATCCTATAAATTTTGTCTATACAGATTCTATAACTATTTACTCTATCGTACCTGCTCTGACTTATAGTATTATTTATACTACTCCATATATTGGTTTTATCTCTCATAATAAACTTAGTAGAAACAGTTCAGTTAATTTGAAAGCAGCCCTGCAATCAGTATTGGTTAAAGATGAAGACAATCATCTGCTTCGAAAAAAAATATCAACCTCTTCCGGTTCAGGATTAGGATTTTTGGGTGGTGTAGAATTTAAGATAAAATTGCAAAAATCTAAATCAGGCATTCAGCCGTTTATAAAACTAACCGGAGATATTAATATAATGAAGGTTGAAACCAACCAAACCCAAACCTGGTATGGTGATGACCCCGCAACACCTGATATAGATGATACTGGCGAAGTTTCAGGCCCATTACCGCATATTATCCGTAGTAAACAAATTTCAGTTGGCGCCCAATTCGGGCTTTCTTTCTAACGCCATACAAGTCATAGACTTGCAATACATTAAAAAATATAACTATGTTTAGCGGTTTTATATCGCTTTAACAATAATCTCTAAATTAGAATAAATATCAAGCAACATAAATGTTTAGTAATCGTATAATCAATTGAACAAGTATGCATATTGTTCTTGAGATGAGTTTCAAGGATTATTAAATTAGTTACTTATGAAAGGATTGGAATTATAATATGAAAATTAACGATGTTTCTTGTTGCGAAGACCCTTGGGGAGAAGATGGAATTTGATTTAATATGATCAATATAAATAGACATAGCTATTTTATCACTCTATTACTAATTATGATTTTGTTCTCAGTAAATAGTTTGGCTCAAATGGTTATTATACCTGATGAACCCCCTAAAGACGCTTCCCAAAATAAAGAGATTCTTATTGATGAACACATGTTGGAGTTGGCTGAGAACTATGTTTATTTGTTAGACCAATTTGAATTTTTAACCGATGATTATTCTAAGTATTTTACAAAATGTGATGATGAGTCTGCTCAAAATTATTATGAAGTTATCAAAAATTTTAACATCAACATTAAACATGGAAAATATTTTGAGAACCTGAAAAAATTCAATATAGACCTCAAAGATATTTGTGCCCAGTTAGATGACATTGAACAAAGCTTAGATGCCGATAGTAAAAAATCTAAATTCAAACAGCTATTCAAAAATTTCGCTGAAGATTTAAATATTTACAAAGAAATATACAAATCCGAAGTTATGACTCAACTTCAGGAATATAAAAATATTGAAGACTTACAATTATATCTAATCAACCAGTACTACCATGAAGCTGAACAGGATAAATTTGAATTAATTACAAAAATCAAAAGCAAAGAAAAAGAATTAGCGAAACTTCAATCAAAATTATCTCATTTTGAAAAAAAAGAACATACAGCTAAAAAATCAGAAATTATTATTCACATACCTAATCTATCAGATGAAAGCTATGCCCCCATGGCTATAGTAGAAACATTAATGATTGAGATACCCGAAATAGCTATGCCGGATTTTGAATTGAAAAATATTCCCGAACCACCGGAAATTGAAGATGACATATTTGACCAAGTAGATATTGTTATTCAAAGCAAGGGGTCTCAATATCAAAAAAACTATGACGAATATTGGAATGAAAAAAGTTTCAAAGATTCAAGTTCCGCAATTTCCCAATCTACTCCAATTTATCTTTTCAATCCAACTGGAGAAATCAGTGTCAAAGGATGGAACAGAAATTATGTCTTAGCTAAATCAGAAATATCTGTTACGTCTGACTCAGAAGAAAAAGCTGAACAATTTTCTAAAAATATAAGTATTCAAATATATAATAAAGATGGTAAACTGTTTGTAAATACAGAAATCCCAAGATTAAAAGATACTAAAACAAGAATAGTTGATAGCCATGTTAGCTTAAAAATTCCAGCAAAAAACAGCTTCATTTGTAAAAGCTCTCAGGGACTTATTAACATTTCTGACATGGAAAACGATATCAAATTGAAAGCCGCCAATAGTGAAATAAAAATTGATGAAATCAAAGGTAATATTGAGATATTAAATAACACCGGAGATATTGAAATATTAAATGTTACTGGAGATGTTTCTGCTGAAAACAGTTTCGGAGAAATATTTCTTACTCATTGCAACGGAACGTTAAGCATAGATAATTCCTATGATTCAATAGAACTTATTGACTGCACCGGTAATGGGAAAATTAAAAATTCAGGTTTAATTTCTATTACGGGTCATAACGGAAATCTAAACATAATAAATAATAAAGGGAATACTGACATAAATATGCATACCGGTGACCTGAAAATATCCAGCATATATACTGTTACAACTCTCTTTGATATTAGAGGAAATATAACAGTTGATAATCTTAACGCACCTATCAAAGCCGATAATATTGTAGGAATGCTCTCAGCATCAAATTCCCGTTCTCTTATCTCTATTAGTGATTTCCATGGTCCTTTAGATATTGCTAATATTAAGGGGAAAATCATTTTGAATGTTCCCGAAAAGCTAAGTGGTAACGCTACTATAACACCAACTGAAAGCTTTGTTGATATTTCAATATCTGAGAATTCAAATTTTGACTTTATAGCTGACATAGAAAATGGTTCGATTCAGAGTTTAATTCCTATGTCAATCAGTTATGAAGGCACTAAGGCAAAAGCGAACCACACTTTCGGTGATGGAAAACATAAGTTTGTTATAGACGGTAAAGAATCAAGCGTTAAAATCAAAGAACAATAAAAAAAACCGGCTTTGAAAACCGGTTTTGATTACAGTTACTCCCCACCTGTGTTTAAGTACCTGTAATACATTCTTCCGAAGTTATTTTTTCAATCTCTTCGAACTGCTTTTTAATTTTATTTTCAATGTCGATAATATAAGTATCATCGTGATAAATTATCGTTTCAAATGTAGTTAATCTCTTGAGTTCTTCCATTACAGACGTAATAGTTTTCACACTGTTTTCAATAACAATCATAGCTGTCGTTGTAGTATTTTTAGAATCTACTATCTGACCTTTGTCGATGCAGATTTGCACAAGTTGTGCCCTGCCTAAGATAGTAGCAATAGCATTATTGACATAATGATTAAGAGTAGCAGTAATAGTTCTTAATGCTTCCAGTGCCGCTTTTTGTAATTTTTCCTGAGCTATTTGCTCATACAGATTTTGGTTTTCTTCCAGCAAATTTTCGACAGTAAGATATTGCTCATAAAGCATCCGATTAGCTTCTTGTAATAATTCTTCGGAAGAACCTATTTCAATTTCAAGGAATTCAGATTCATGAGTAGTTTTATTCATTAATTCTTTTTGAATTTGAACTAATTTTTCTTTGTCCAGATTTATATTTTCAGTTAATATCTGAATACTTTCCTGTTCGTTCGACTGAATACGTTTCAAACCGGTCACAGAAAATCTTGAGATACGGGTTGCCAATGAAACAATTTGTGGCAATCTAAAGTCCGGATCAATATTCCCCGGTGGGAATTCATTCTGAAAAAGTCCGACCGCTTCGCATATTGACTCCGGCAGACGCCATTGTTCTAAAAGAAATCTTCCTATACGAGCATGATTTGTACCCCAGGTTCTATCTTCCAATTCAAAAATATTTTCACCCGATTGTGCTTGTTTCCAGATTCTGCTAAATTTTTCAGGAAATGATTTTTCAATTACGAGAAGACCAATATCATGGATAAGACCAGCAATAAATGCCTCTTCGGGGCATTCATATTTTATCGCTTCGGCAATGTCACGCGATGCAACAGCAACTTCCAAGGAGTGTCTCCAAAAACGAATCCTGTCAATAGATGTGTCCCATTTCCCTGCTATATTATAAATTGAAGTAGATAAAGCCAAAGCGGAAACAGCCCGCATTCCCAAAGTCATAACTGCCTGAGAAATAGTAGTAACTTCCCGAGTCACGCCATAAAATGGAGAATTTACAACCCTTAAAATTTTTGTAACCAATGCCGGATCATGTATTAAAACTTCGGCAAGGTCTGACACCGAAGAGCTTTCATCTTGAACTACCTTAATAACCTGAGTTAAGGTCTGAGGTAGTGAGGAGAGCTCTTTATGGTCATC
>QNAD01000417.1 GCA_003641345.1 Candidatus Zixiibacteriota bacterium
CGCCCGAGGGCAGTAAGTGTCTCTGTACGGTTGCCTGACAAAAGGAAAAGAATATCGTTGGAATTCATTCCGATTTGTGACGAAATCTTTTGCCAATCTTCGGGTGAATAAAATTTATCAATAGACGATTTAAATGAACCGTCGCTGTTATATTTCAGGTAAACCATTCCTTTGGCACCTACCTGCGGTGTTTTGACATATTCAGTAAATTGGTCAATGATTTTTCGGGAGATTTCCGCTTGTCCGGGAATTACTATTCCGCCGATATATTCTGCCGAGTCAAATACATTAAAGTTTTTGCCTTTAATGATTCCTGTCAAATCGGTAATTGGCAAGTCAAACCGCAAATCGGGTTTGTCGGTGCCGTAAGTTGCTATTGCTTTTTCAAATGGTATTCTCGGGAAATCGCCTAGTTCCTTTCCGGTTACTTCCCTGATGATAAATTGCATCAGTCCTTCAAACATTTGCAGTACATCTTCCTGCTCCACAAACGACATTTCGCAGTCAATCTGTGTAAATTCCGGTTGACGGTCGGCTCTGAAATCTTCATCGCGGAAACATTTCACAATCTGGAAATAACGATCGTATCCGGCAATCATTAGCAGTTGCTTGAAAGTCTGCGGTGACTGAGGCAAGGCATAAAATTCGCCGGCGTGTAACCGTGAGGGAACCACAAAATCACGAGCACCTTCGGGTGTTGATTTTATCAAATAAGGTGTTTCTATTTCGGCAAATTGCTGTCCGTCCATATAATCGCGTACCAGTTTTGTGACACGGTGGCGGAGGTAAATATTTTTTTGCATCATGGGGCGTCGCAAATCCAAATAACGGTATTTTGCCCGAAGTTCTTCCCCGCCGTCAGTATTGTCTTCAATGGTAAACGGTGGAATGTCGGAAGTATTTAATATTGTTAGTGTCTCTACCTGTATCTCAATTTCTCCGGTAGGCAAATTCGGATTTTTAGCGTACCGTTCAATTACTTTTCCGGAAATCTGAATGACAAATTCGCGTCCTACGGTTTTTGTTTTCTCCCATACCGTTGCATCGGTTTTGCCTTCTTCAAAAATTAACTGTGTTATTCCATAGCGGTCGCGTAAGTCAACCCATATCATTTTTCCTTTGTTGCGGATAGTCTGTGCCCAGCCGCTCATTGTAACGGTTTGTCCGATGTTTTTTGCCGTCAATTCCCCGCAAGTATGTGTTCTATACATTTCTTTGTTAATTATTATTTACAAAACTATAACATTTTCAGATAACCGACTTCTTTTGTTGTCAGAAAACGCCATTGTCCACGACGGAGACCTTTTTTTGTGATGCCGGCAAAATTTATCCGGTCAAGGTTTTTGACCTTATATCCCAATGCCTCCATTGTGCGGCGAACAATCCTGTTTCGTCCCGAATGAATGCGAATAATAATTTTGTTCTTTGTCTTTTCTTCAACATAACTGACGGCATCAAACGAAATTTCCCCATCGTCTAACTCAACACCGTTTATCAACGCTTCAAATTGTGACGACTTAAAATTTTTATCCAAAACTGCCATATAAATTTTCTCAATTTCTTGAGACGGGTGAGTAAGTTTTTTTGTCAAATCGCCATCATTGGTAAGCAGCAAAACACCGGTGGTATTCCTGTCCAAGCGTCCCATTGGTACTACTCGTTCTTTGCAACAATTTGAAACAAGACCGACAACCGTTTTTGTTGCGTGAGGGTCAGTTACGGTAGTTACAGTATCTTTTGGTTTGTTTAACAGTAAATATACTTTTTTTTCTGGCTTTAGCCGCTGTCCGTTAAACCGCACATCATCTGTCGGCAAAACTTTATATCCCATTTCGTTTATTACTTTTCCGTTTACGGTAACAGTACCGGCTGTAATGTATTTGTCTGCTTCGCGACGGGAACAAATGCCTGCATTGGCAATGTAGCGGTTCAGCCGTATTTTCTCGTCAACAGGTTTTTGTTTTTTTATTTGAATCTTTCGTTTTCCGGTATTTTTCTTGGGTTGGTATTTTTCCGGCGAATCAAATTTTTCGGAAAAATGTTTTCTGGGAGATCTCATTTATAATTTTTTTTGCAAAGGTAATCCTAATGAAGATAAAATACTGACAAAAAAGTGATATTTAGCTAAATAAAAACAAAAAAGCCCGTTTCTACGGGCTAATTAGTAGCGGGGACAGGAGTCGAACCTGCGACCTTCGGGTTATGAGCCCGACGAGCTACCACTGCTCTACCCCGCAATATATTTTTATGTAAAGAACTTTCGTTAAAAGTAGGTACAAAGATAACTATTTTTTCTTTTCAGACAAGTGTTTTTTTGATTTTTTTGCGTCCAATAGTTATTGCTAATAATCTTCGGTAATAAAATCTTCTATTTTCTTGCAATAGGGCACAAATCCATAAGTTTGAGGAACGCCGCCATGATTGGCTCCTGAAACCTTGACGGCAATACCTTTCTCTCCGTGATAATTTTTAAAAATTACTTCGCCATGGGTTTCAATATTCAAAAAATCATCATTTATGCCGTGAAACCACAGAAATGGCTGATTAACCAATTTGATTTCTTCGGCATTATCAATTTTTAAGTTTGTGAAGTAGGAGGGAGGAATGTCTAAAATACTACCGTCTTGCACCATAACAGCTGCAGAAGCAAAAGGAGATTCC
>QNAD01000418.1 GCA_003641345.1 Candidatus Zixiibacteriota bacterium
ATTAATAAACTTCAAGCGGTTCCGTATTCGCTATTTTCTAAAAATGCTTTGCATTCAACTTATGCTGATACAGCATTTTATGTTAAATCTACCGGAGACAAAACTATTAAATTAGAATTTGGACCTACCGGCAGCATTTCTACAAATAATGCTTCCGGATATACGGTATCAGACTTATCAAAATCTCTTTTAGATTTTAATCTTTCAAATTATCAGGATGTTGCTTCAATTTCGTTTTGTGCTATTGCAAAAACAGATAACTCTTCAAATAATTTCATTATTGATTTAATTGATTTAAATACAAATCAAATCATCTCAAACAGCACGATAACAGGCAATAATTCCAATTATCAACTTTTGAAATCATCTAACTTAATTGATGATATTCCTCAAACATCAACCAACTTGGGTGTACGAATTAAATCAGTAAACGGACAAGATTATGTTAGCTTACAAAAAGTTTACCTTGTTATTCAAAAAGAATTAAATAATACAACACCTCAATCTGTAACCATTAAATAGTCTTCTTTATTACCACATGGCATGCCAGGCAGATCCGTCATAAACTTTCAGTTTATTACCATCGGAACTATCAATATACATCATTCCTGCTACAGGATTTGTCGGTGCAGTTGATCGCGGAGTAAGTTTCAAAACATCATTAATAGTTAGTACATCATTTGTAAAATCGCCGTCAATTAATGGGGAAATTGTATTTGAGTTATCAATCATTAAACGATTATCTGTAGAATTATTTAATCCAACTCTATTACCAATTAAAACACAACCACGCATACCTCCTGATAAATTTCCCGCTTCAAAACCAATTACCACATTACTCCTGTAAACATGGTCGTATCCTCCCAAAGCACTGTAACCTATTACGGTATTGCTGTCAGCAGCGGTTGAATATTGTAAAGCATTATTACCTAATGTCATATTATAATTACCAGTTGTATTTCCTTTTAACGCTTGTGTGCCGATAGCAGTATTATTTGTTCCTGTCGTATTATATCTTCCTGACTCCTTACCAACAAAAGTATTCTCAAAACCAGATGAATTATTTTCTCCAGCTTTTCTCCCGATAAAGGAACAAGAATAACCTGTTGTATTCGTTATTCCTGCACTCTCACCGATAAAAACATTATTTTTCCCTGTTGTATTTGCAGTACCGGATTTATAACCAAGAAAAACATTTTGTTTCCCTGATGTTGTTGCTTTTCCGGCTTCATAGCCAAAAAAACTATTATAATTGGCTGTATTGTTAATTCCTGTATTTTGCCCAACAGCAGTCATAAAATTAATAGGATTAAACTCAATGAGATTCTGAACCTGAAAAAGATTATTTGGATTATTTAAGCCAATTCCAACAGAATCAGTAAGTGTTGTCGGATAAATATTTCCGTTACTTTGCGACCAAAATTGGGAAAAACCATTAAATACAATTAAGCCATTTGCTAAAAATAAGAATATCTTTCTCATAAAACAGCGAGTTTAAAAAAATAATTAGGTAAAGATAGGAACTTTTGTTAGAATAAAAAAATTATTTTTGTATTTTCTTTGAAATATTTGATAAACAAATTATTTTTGTGGATAAAACACTCATTCATATCGGTTATCCTAAAACAGGAACTACTTGGTTCCAGAATTCCTTTTTCAACAAAATTCAAAATTTCTCATTTATTGATCGTCGGGAAGTAAAAGAAGATTTTATTCTTCCAAACAGTTTGGATTTTAATGCCGATAAGATTAGAGAAAAATACAAAGGGATATCTAAACCACTAATATTGAGTCACGAACTCCTCGTTGGTGGGATGATTCATATGGGTGGTATAAATGGAATATTAACACAAGAATTTGCCAAACGCCTTAATGCCGTTTTTCCAAATGCACACATTATTATTTTTATTAGAAATCAAATTGATCATATTGCTTCAGCATACAATCAATACATTAGAGGAGGTGGTAATTTGAATATAAATAAATATCTTTACCAAGATTCCTTTGATGCACTAAACAAATTTTTCTTTTTCTCTTTTGCTTTTCTTGAATTTGATAAGATTATTTCCTTTTATAAAACAAGATTTGGAGAAAACAACATACATGTATTTATGTATGAGAAATTTAAAGATAACCCTGAACAATTTATAAAGGAATTTTGTTCTCAATTTGACATTAAAGCAAACTTATCTGATATTAATTATGAACCAACAAATATTAGTTTTCGAAAGTATATTAAACCTATATTCAAATCTGCCAATCTTTTGTATAGACGAGCTGTCATTCATAAAATTAATTTTTTCAAGCTTGATAAATTCCATGAAACGGTAAAATATAGATTAAACCTATGGAACAAACATAAGATTTTTGGACAGTTTGAAGATAGCAAACAAATACTTGGCAAAAAAAATTACGATTTTATCAAAAATTATTACAAAGAACCGAACAAAAAACTTATTGACCAACACGGACTAGTCGACATAAAAAAATATAACTATCCTTTATAAAATGACACAATTTATTCATGTTGGATATCCTAAAACCGGAACAACTTGGTTACAAAAACAAATTTTCCCTTACATAGAAAATCACAAAAAAATAATCAAAGGCATCATTTTAAAAAACATAACTTCTTCTTTGGTTTCTGACAAAGAATTAAT
>QNAD01000419.1 GCA_003641345.1 Candidatus Zixiibacteriota bacterium
GAAATATTTACCTATCCAAGACTGTTCAACAAAAAAAGACACAACCTATACTTTAAATTTTTTACTTCACTAACTTTTCGTATCTTTGTTTCACGGCTGATAACCAAAAATGCTAAAAACAATTACCAAAATAGGATTTTTATTTTTTATCCTTGTGACACAAGCAGTACAAGGACAGGACATTCATTTCTCGCAATTTGAGAGTAGTCCACTGAACCTGTCGCCTGCACAAACAGGCAGTTTTGATCGTGATTTTCGTGCCGTAATGAACCACCGCAACCAATGGCAATCGGTTACAGTTCCCTACCTCACTATTGCCGCATCATTTGAGGGAAAGACTTACGCCATATCATCTATCAAGCCCGATTTTATTGCTTACGGACTACTACTCAATGCCGACAAAGCCGGCGACGGGAATCTCGGCACTACACAATTAAAACTCAGCACCGCCTATCATCATTTATTCAAAGGCAATATCGTACAATCTATGGCTTTTGGCATTAATGCGGGCTATAACTATCAAAGTATTGACTACACCAAATTTTATTTCGGCAGCCAATTTAATGGGTTTCAATATGACGAGAACTTGTATAGTGGTGAGGTATTTCAAAATAACAAATTAAGCTTTTGGGATTTTTCTACGAGCTTACAGATAAGCGGAAAGATAGACACCATCGGGTTTACATTCGGGATTGTGTATAATCACTTGAACCGTCCGCAACAATCGTTTAACGACATTACCCAATCAAAATTAGACGGTAAGTTCAACACCTATTTGTTTATCAACTGGAAATTGAATGCAACCAATTATTTTCTGCCGTCGCTGGTCTATTACCGGCAAGGCGTATTGAACGAAATGGATATCGGTGGAATTTTCAAGCATCGCACACAGCAATTGGCATTTCCAAATATCTATGCCGGCGGGTGGATGCGATGGAAAGACGCTGCTATCGTCAAAGTAGGTTTCGACTATAGGAATGTAACTTTCGGCATCAGCTACGATATTAATTTTTCAAAACTCTATGTTGCCAGTCGCGGTAACGGCGGATACGAAATTTCCGTAATCTATCAATTCGATAAAAATGTTAAATCAGATGTACCGTATTTGCATCATTGTCCGGTGTTTATGTAGAAATTGAAAATAAAACAGTTATGACAATTAATCTAAATTACATATTAAAGGAATCAATACTAAAAGAAAAACACACCCCTATATCCCCTCTTAATAGAGAGGACTCCCCTATTATTAAAGAGGGATTCAGAGGGTTGTAAAAAGAACATTATTACAGTTAATAACTTATGAATTTAAAACAGATAATTTCTTTTATTTTAATTTTATTTTTTACACTTTCCGGCTATTCGCAATCTTACAATCAGTTGATTCATCTCGCGAAAAAACACGCTGATCGAAATGATTTTCTCACAGCAGGACAACTCATGGAAAGTGCTTACACCCAAAGCCCTACACCAATTATTGCTTTCCAGTGTGCCGAATATTATTTTAACGGCAGAAATTTTCAAAAAGCCGAACGATTTTACCGGAAAGTCATTTTATCGGACAAGCAAAATTTTCCGATGGCTTATTATAAGATGGCAACAGCAGAAAAATACCTTGGAAAATATACTACGGCAGCCAAAAATTTTTGGCGGTTCTTTTTTCGTTTTCCGAATGAAGACCCCGAATTGATAAAAATTGCTCAATATCAGAAATACTCGTGCGAAGAAATTTTTACACACACATACGAAGTTCAGGATTTACAAATTACGCCGTTTAGTACTGCGAACTCTGACTACAGTGAGTTCCAAGCAGAAGAAATTACCCGCGACAGTCTGCTTTTTTCGTCGTATCGTCCCCGCACAGACAACGACACTGCCGAATTCTATGCCGCTATCTACGGCTTGAAAAATGGCAGCGTCAGTTTGTTCGACACCACCATCAATTTCAGAAATGCTCACATCCCGAATTTTTATTATGACGATTCGCTGAAACTACTTTTGTTTACCGCCTGCAAAGAAACTGAAAAAGGCAGACATTGTTATATCTATCAATCCAAATTTGAAGGTAACCGGTTTTCGCATCCACAAAAATTAAATTCCTCAATTAACTATCAGGGCAGTAATAATACACAACCGTTTTTAGCCAAAATTAATAACGGATATTATTTGTTTTTCGCTTCAAATCGTACCGGCGGTTTCGGGAAATACGACATTTATTATTCTTCGATAAATGATGAAGGAGATTTTTCCATTGCTGTTAATTTGGGTAAAAATGTTAATTCGCCACTGAATGAGATAACACCTTTTTATGATGTCAGAAACAAAGAATTATATTACAGTTCGCAATGGTTTGTTAATTTCGGAGGATACGATATTTTTAAATCGCATGGCGAAATAGGCAACTGGGAACAACCGGAAAATCTTGGTTTGCCCGTTAATTCATCTTACGACGATATTTTCTATTCACAAAATGAACGGGAGACAAAAGCATATTTTTCATCAAACCGACTGGTTAACCCGGACGACGAAAGTCAATGCTGTAATAATATCTATGCCATTCAGCTGAAAGCCGAAGAGCCACCACCTGTTCCCAAAGAAGTTATCATCAGCCGGATGAAAAAAGACCTGAAACTGATGGTGCCGCTTACCTTGTATTA
>QNAD01000420.1 GCA_003641345.1 Candidatus Zixiibacteriota bacterium
AGGAAAGATCAGTTATCATATTATTGATATAATCAATCTGCTGTGATATAATATTTATTCAAAAGAGAGATTTGTAATTTAAATGTAACAAATTAAAAAAGCAGAGTTAGTATGAAAAATGATACTTCAAAAAAGAAACAGCTTGCGGATGTTTTGGAAAAACTCAAAAAAGAGAAAAATTATTTTTCTTATGAAGAGATTAAATCTCTGCTTAAAAAAGCAAAGATAGAGATAACCCTTTCATCACTTAAGAGTTATGTTTTTGAACTGGTTAAAAATAAAGTAATATTCGATGCCGGCAAAGGTTGGTATTCATCAATAGAAAAACCGTTTGAACTTAACACAAATCCGGTTAAGTCCATAATCAAAATAATCAAAAAAGAGTTTCCTTTGCTCGACTTTTCCTGTTGGTCAACGGAGCAGTTGAATTCATTTACTCATCATTTGTTGTCAAAATTTATAATTTTTGTTTATACAGATTCGGATTATATCAGTAATCCCGCAGAAATATTGCGGAACTGTGGTTACAATGTTTACGAAAATCCAAATAAAGCAGAGATCGAAAAATCTTTTAGAATTACAGAAAAAACAGTAGTTTTATTACCATCTATTAAAAAACAACCCCAAGCCAATAACAACTGTGCACCAATTGAAAAAATATTAATTGATTTTTTAATGGAAAACAGGCATTATAAAATAATGGAAAATTCAGAAGCGGAAGCCGTGGTTGTAAAAGCTGTTAATTCAGATAGGGTCAACATTTCCAAGGTATTTTCTTATGCAAAAGAACGAAAATTTCCTGCATTTTCATCGACCAACTATTTCCGCCTAAACGAAAAAGGCGGAAATGGTTGATTAAAAAGCTAATAAAACTAGACCACTTTAGAGTTTATTCACAGAACATAGAATAAAATGGAGATATGAATTCGCATGTTTCCAAAAAAACGATAAAATGGAGATATAAACTACCCGTAACTTAAAACAAATCTAATGAGATACGAGTATAGACAATATACATGCCGGCAAAGTCGCTCTTGGAGGATGTTGTGTAACTAATGATGATCCCGTGTGGCAGTGCGCTGATTGTAAAACAAAGATTTATAAGAAAGACAAGAAGAATATATGAAAACTAAAATTGATAAAATTTTTCTTCCTGACCGGTCAACAAGTTATAAATGTCCGATCTTTATGATTCCTGTTTCAGCTGGATTTCCTTCTCCTGCTGAAGATTATATCGAAGATCAGCTCGACCTTAATAAACATCTGATTAAACATCCTGCCGCAACATTCTTCGTTAAAGTCAAAGGTGATTCAATGATTGATGCAGGTATCCATTCCGGGGATATATTAATTGTTGACCGAGCAGTTAATCCGGGGAATAAAAAAGTGGTTATTGCTGTTATTAACGGTGAACTGACATTGAAAAGAATCAGAATGAGTAAAGGTAAACTTTTCCTTGTCCCGGAAAACGATAAATATAAACCTGTCGAAATCACCGAGGAAATGGACTTTACCGTTTGGGGCGTCGTTACTAATGTAATCCATAAACTTTGAAACACTGCTCTCTCATTAAAAAACTGCTTGACTTTTGTCGCAAAAGTATGTACTATTTTACGACAAAACTAAAGAAAATAATATTATGATATCTATTATTAATAAAGTGATTAACCGCATTAATGGGTATGGTCGAGGTTCAGTGTTCTATTCCGGTGATTTCAGTGACCATGGAACAACTAAAACCATTAATCGTATTTTAGAAAGATTAGCCCAAAAAGGCAAACTGATAAGGTTATGCCCGGGTATTTATTATTTCCCTAAAAAAAGTCCCCTTCTTGGCACATTAAGCCCTCGTGTTGATAAAATAGCCGATGCCATTGCAAGAAAAAACAATATGAGAATCCTTATCTCGGAATCTCTCGCAGCTAACTTTCTCGGGCTTACAACACAAGTACCTTCAAAAAACATATTTTTAACTGACGGGAAGACAAGAACTGTTAAAATTGGCAAACAAACTATATATTTTAAACACGCCGCTCCTAAGATTATGGGACTCAGCAAAAGGAAGAGTGGAATTGTTGCTCAAGCAATCAAATTCTTTGGGAAAGACAACATCAATTCTTCAATTATTAACAAACTTAAGCAAAAGCTACCCTATGCGCTAAAGGTCGATCTTCCGAAATGCAAACCGTTTCTCCCTCACTGGGCTTGCTCTATTATTGATATAATTATTGAATATAAATTGGTGTAGACCGATAAATAATAAACTTTTGAAAAGTAGAAAAAAATGAATATTCCTATAAACATAGAAAAATTATTGTCGGGTACGGTTGTTGAATCGGAACGTATTGAATACAAAAAGGGGTGGAATCCAAAACCTATTATGCAAACAGTTGCTACATTTGCAAATGACTTTGAAAATTTAGGCAGCGGTTATATTGTGATTGGAATTGAAGAAGAAAACGGGATGCCCCAACGACCTGTTTATGGTTTCCCGCCAAAAATGTTTGATAAAGTTCAAAAAGAAATGATCGGTTATTGTAATCTCATTAGACCACCTTATTTTCCCAGACTATCACTTGAAAAAGTGGTTAAATATGCTGACAAACCGGAAGCTGATACTTTTGCTAACTATCCTCTTGAAGCGATTGA
>QNAD01000421.1 GCA_003641345.1 Candidatus Zixiibacteriota bacterium
TGACAATCTTCGGCACACTATTCAGTTTTTTTGTAATTGTAGGAATGCTAACTGCTCTTTTCATTTACAATCAACTACAGGAGAAATTCCAGGAAGAGATGAGTGAACGAATAGAATCTGTCCGTGTAGAACTGACCCACAAGATTGCTTCATTTCCGGAACTTACACTTGCCGATGAGGGCTATTTAAATCCGTTGCTTACTAAGTTCTCTTCAGTATTTCTGACTGACATCCATTTGTTTTCGCCCGACGGCAGGTTAGTCGGGACCTCCCGCCCGCAAATTTTCAGCAAAAATATTGAAGGCGAGATGATGGATATTACAGCATTTCAGGCATTAAAGATACAGAAACTTTCAAAATTTGTACATACCGAACAAATCGGCAAGTTAAAATTTTTATCGGCATATATTCCTTTTTTCAACGATCGGAATCAGCTGATTGCTTACCTCAACTTACCTTATTTCACACGGCAGTCGGAAATTACACAACAGCTTTCGCAAATTGTAATTACGATTATTAATGTATTTATCTTTCTGATACTTATCTCGTTTCTTGCTGTGGTAGTGATAGCCGAACAATTAACCAAACCATTGGCGGTAATCAGGGAACATATTCAGCAATTGCAATTTGGCGAAAAAAATAAGCCAATTAGTTATAGCCGCCGCGATGAAATTGGCGATTTGATTACAGAATACAATCGCATGGTAGGCGAACTGAAGAAAAGTGCCGAGATGCTGGCACAGTCGGAGCGAGAATCTGCCTGGAGGGATATGGCAAAACAGGTAGCTCACGAAATTAAAAATCCACTGACACCCATGAAGCTAAGTGTGCAACATCTGCAAAAGACATGGGAAAGCCACACAGGAAATTTGGATGAGTTTATTAATCACACCACGGAAAATCTGATTGAGCAAATTGATGCCCTAACTGTGATAGCCAATGAGTTTTCACATTTTGCCAAAATGCCGCAAGCAAAAAAGGAATTATTCAATCCGGCAGAAAAGCTGGAAAAAGTAGTTCAACTATTTAAGGATAACCCCAATTACGATCTAACACTCATAACCAATGACGCTACAAAGAATATCCAAATTGAGATGGACAAGGAACAGTTTACCATTGTGTTTAATAATCTGATAAAAAATGCAATACAGGCAATTCCTCTTACAAAAAGAGGTAAGATTCTGGTAAAAACAAAAGTCAGGGGAAATAGTTTTTCAGTAGAAATATCGGATAACGGCATTGGTATTTCGGAAGAAATTCAAAGCCACATTTTTCTGCCGAATTTTACGACCAAAACCAGCGGTATGGGCATCGGACTGTCCATCGTAAAAACCATTATGAATAATGCCGGCGGAGAAATCAGGTTTGAGTCGAAGCAAGGAAAGGGAACACGGTTTTATCTGGAGTTTCCGGTGAAATAAAAATTTATTGATTTTAGGCAATGGAAAAACCGTAGATTATACTACCCTCAATCTTTGAGACTACTTTTAGTTGATTTATAGTTGAATTTTTAAGCTGCATTTTGATACTTTTCAATTGGTTTTATTCTTCCTATATAATACCCTTTGGGAAAATTTCGATAATTATCCCATATACTTCCTCAAATTTATTCGAATTATCCCGATAGTTCTTCACAAATTTAAGTCGTCTATGAACTAATTCTCTGAAACTGTGAACAAATCTTATATCGAAATCAGGTTATTAAATTCCAAAATATCGTTCTTTTAACCAAAGTTCAAAAACAGGATCATAGAAATTGATACTATTTTTGAATATTTCCAATATTTCTTTTTTTATAAGTGCTTTTTTTACCCGTGTCACATTAGCTGATGAATTTAGTTTGTATTTATCAATAACTTTTTTTGAATTCATTTTTTCTTCGTTGGCAATAACTGCTTTCAGAAAATTTATTTGTGAATTGCTGATATCTTCAACATCGGACTGATAAAACATTGTATTTTGATCTAGAAGCATTTCTTTTGCTTGATATAATAAATTGCTGGTTACTTTTGTTTCGGTTATATTCCAGAGGATATAGGCCAATTGTTGCGTATAATAAGGATGATTTTTAACAAAGTTAACCAATGTGGCTGCCAACTTTTCGGATATTTCTTTATTTGTGGAAACAAATCTTTGAACAACAAATTTCACTAAATAAATTGTATCGATTTTCCCCAGATACATTACCTCACCAAACCTGTAGAAAGGGGCATTGCGTTTTTGAAACACACTTGTAAGCATATGCTGTTTACTTCCGTATAAAATATAACTTACATGTTTGTGGTTTTGCCAGTACGACCTGCATGTTTTTTGGAAAGTTAAAGGGTTGTTAAAATATTCGATATTCTGAAATTCATCAAGACATACAACTATCTTTATTTTTTTGTCCTGTCCTATTTTTTCGGGCAAATTTAATATGCCTTCTATTTCGTCGGGACTACCGGAAAAATTTAATGAAATCTCAAAATCGCTTTCGTGCCCTGTGTCTATAGAAAATGTCGGTTTAAATGCAGATAAAAACTTTTTTAGAATTTTAACTTTTTCTTCGAATTTAGAATTGGTTACTTCAATAACTTTTGACGAGAATTTATTATAAAATTCTTGTTCAGTTCTAATATTATAAAAATCAATAAAAACA
>QNAD01000422.1 GCA_003641345.1 Candidatus Zixiibacteriota bacterium
CAAATAAACGATATTCCGATGTTACGAAAAAATTTTTCTTGAATTTCCTTAAGCAAAGTAACGGGAAATTTCTTTTTGGTAGTACTCTTTTAGTTCAGGAAATCTTTGAGTTTCACAGTTGGATGAGTATATCCGCACATAATCTTTCAGTGCACATTTTTGTAGAATAGCACCTTGGGCGGCATCAAATGACATAGTTCCACAGTTGTTTTTTACTTTTGTAGTTATTTTTGCAAAATCATTCCATTCTATTTGACGGGGTATTTCAATAAAATACTCATTTGGACTTCCAATGTTTTGTAGTATGCCATCAAAAAGTTGCTTGAGTTCGACCCATTTTTTTATGTGAATAAAACCAAAATAAGGTTTGATGTTTTTATGTACATGAAACTCAACATCGTCTTTTTTTAATAAATCAATGACTTTCCCGAGTAAATCGAAATCTACATTTGTAATTCTGACACAAGAACTCATTTTATTAAAAACCCTGATTTCGCCGGGGCATGCATTGAGTTCAACTTCTAATTGTTTTTTTACTTTTTGAAGTTTGCGAATAATTTTGTCTTGGAAACAATGTGTTTGCCCTTTTATTATTAAGTAGAGAAATTTCTCCGAAATAGATTTACTGGTTATTGGAAAATTTTGAGATGAATAATATCCCGGGAAAATATTTGACTCCAAGATTAATGCTTTAAAATCTTTTCCAATGGGAAGACTAGTAATTTCTTCTTCTTTTGTAATACATAAATATCCGCTAAAATAATTTTCTGTTGACATAAATGGTTAGTTTTGTTTTTCAAAAGTAGCATATATATTTTAACTAACATTGATGAAGAAGATTTTTTTAATTTTTTTAATTTTTCTTTATGGCTTTAGCGTGATTGCACAGCAGAATCAAAAAAAAATATTGCTGAAACCATCACAGGTTTTCGTTGGTGAAGTTGTGGTTTACAGCGGAACCATGCTTGGGTTAAATATTTTATGGTATAAAGATTACGAACATAATAGCTTCCATTGGTTTGATGATCACAATGAATGGTTACAAATGGATAAATTAGGACATGGATTTTCTGCTTATTATTTGACAAATATTTCGTATTCTTTGTTTCAGAGAACACGATGGGCTGAAACCAATAAATCTATTATTTACGGTTCGTTAACGGCATGGACATATATTTCTACTGTTGAGGTTTTTGACGGTTTTTCTTCAAAATGGGGAGCATCGTACAGTGATTTAATTGCCAATACAATTGGAACCGGACTTTTTACTTTGCAGGAGCTAAAATTCGGGAAACAAATTATTGTACCAAAATTTTCATTTCATCAAACACCGTTTGCAAAATATAGAACAGATGCATTGGGAGAAAATTTTTTACAAAACTTATTGAAAGACTATAATGGGCAAACTTATTGGTTGTCAGTTAATTTTAGAGATGTTTTTAATCGTGAATCTTTTCCTTGTTGGTTAAACTTTGCTTTTGGGTACTCAGCTACCGGTATGCTTGGGGGAAAAGAAAATCCTATAGATTTACCATACTTTAATAGCACTCGACAATATTTGTTCAGTTTGGATGTGGATTTTCGGAAAATTCCGGCTCGTTCTCTTTTTCTGAAAAAATGGTTTCGGCTTATAAATGTGTTAAAAGTTCCATTTCCGACATTAATTTTAGCAAACAGACAAATAAAGTTTTCAACTTTTTACTTTTAGAAGTGTTTTAAAAATCAAACAAATATAAATTTAGAGGGTAGATGTAGTTAATTATTTTTTGTTTTTTTGAAATAAATACTTTTTCTTTGTTAAATCTTTTTTTTAAAAAAGGTCTAAGTTATTTAATTTATAAACGAAAATCTAATCATTATGAAACATATTTTATTTTTTGTGACTTTCTTTTTAATGACAGGAAGTCTGTTGTTGCAGGCACAGCAACAAAGTTCACCGCAAAATTCATCTGATTTTGTGCATCCTACAGTTATCAGGCATGGAACTTTTTTAGGGGTATCTCAACCTTTAAGAGATATTGCTGCTGCCAAACAAAATTATGTAGAGATTCAATCCGAAAAAGAAGAGGAGGAAATGGAATTAAATGGTGAATTGGCAGTAAGAAGTTATCCTTATTATACGCCATCAGGACCGGATCCTGTTTGGCAAAAGTTTATGCCACAAACAAAGGCAACAACAAACCTGATTTTGAATTTCTCAGGACAGAGTTCCCCTTATTATCCATCGGATTGTAACGGTCAAGTTGGTTTAAATTATTATATGCAGGGTGTTAATAGTTCCTATGCTATTTATGATAAGAGTGGTAATTTGGTCGTTGCATCAACAGCTTTTAATACCTTATTTAGCGGTGTAACAGGTTCTAGTAATAATGATGGTGATATTATTGTCCTTTATGATGATAATGCACAACGGTGGTTTGCCTCTGAGTTTGATATTAGTGATGCGAACAATATGCAGATGATTGCTGTTTCGGTAACTGGTGACCCTACAGGTTCTTGGTATAAATGGTCTTTTGATGTAGATGATATGCCGGATTATGGTAAATTTGGTATATGGGAAGATGGTTACTATTTTGCTGATAATAATAGTGGTGGTACCGATGTGTATGTTTTTGAACGCAGTGTAA
>QNAD01000423.1 GCA_003641345.1 Candidatus Zixiibacteriota bacterium
GGTGGGTTATAATAAGTATTTACCATTGACTGCTGACGGTAAGCTCTTTGATTAACATATATCTGTTTTAATACTAGCTTTGCCTCTGACTGTTTCGTTTTAGTTGTCGAACGCATAAACCTTGGTATTGCCAAAGTAGCTAATATACCAATAATAACAACGACTATCATCAATTCTATTAAAGTAAATCCTTTAAAATTTTTCATATCATCTATCCTCATAAATACATTAATCTATCCTTACATTTGCAAAAGACATACCATTGCCATGTGCAGATATTATTCATTATTTATCATTTTCCAAGATTTTTATCAAAATCATCTTTTAGCTTATATCTTTCAATTTTTCGATACAATGTAGATGCATCAATACCCAAAATTTTAGCAGCTTTTGTCTTCTTACCTTCAGTCTGAGACATAACAAAATGAATATATGCTTTTTCAATTGATTCTAATGTCGGTGTTTCGGGTTTAGATTCACTTATTACATTCATTGGTACTGGGTCGCTTATTTTTTGAGGAAAGTCATCCGGTTTTAGTATATCAGATTTTGATAACAAAACTGCTCTCTCAATTGTATTTTCCAACTCTCTTACATTACCGGGCCATTGATAAGCGCTTAGTAATTTTAAGGCGGTTCCTGAAATTGTTTTCATGACGCTATTGCTTTTCTGGCAATGTAGCTGTATAAAATGTTTTACTAATAAACTTATATCTTCTTTTCTCTCTCGCAATGATGGAATATCAATTGGGATTACATTCAAGCGGTAAAACAAATCTTCCCGAAATCTACCAGCTTTAACATCCTCTTCCAAATCTGAATTTGTAGCGGCAATTAATCTAACATCAACCTTAACCGGCTTGGTTTCTCCTACCGGAGTAACCAATTTATCTTCCAAAACCCTTAATAGTTTTACCTGCATCCCAATTGAGACATTTCCAATTTCATCTAAAAATAGCGATCCTCCATCGGCGACCTTGAATAAACCATCTTTATCTCTAATGGCTCCGGTAAAAGAACCTTTTTTATGCCCAAATAATTCTGATTCCAGAAGATTTTCCGGTAATGCCCCACAATTTATAGTAACGAGAGGACCATCAGAGCGTGGTGAATTATGATGTATAGCTTTAGCGACTAAATCCTTACCAGTACCGGATTCACCTCTGATAAGAACTGTTGAATCTGCCAACGCCACCTGCTTGGCATAACTTTTCAATTTTACAACCTGCTCAGAAACACCAATAAATTTATCAAATGAATTATCTTCTTTAAGCCTTTTTTTCAAACTGGTATTTTCCTGTTCAAGATTTTTCTGTGACAGGCTTTTATTAATAACAATTTTCAATTCGTCCAGTTTAAACGGCTTGGTAATATAATCTCTTGCCCCATGTTTCATAGCATCAATGGCTGTTTCCACAGAGGCGTATGCCGTCATAACAATTAATTCCTGGTCAGTCCTGAATGATTTAACCTCTTTCAAAACTTCAATACCTGTCATCCCAGGCATATTCATATCAGCAATAACTAAATCATAATTTTTCTGTTTCAAAAAAGAAATACCTTCCATCCCTGAAGAAGCTGAATCAACCTCAAACCCTTCCTTGGAAAGCATAATCTTCATGAAATTGCACATTGAGTCTTCATCATCAATAACCAAAATTCTTGGTTGCATATTAACTCCATTGCAAAATTCAATATTTTTTTAAAAACCAGTAATCTGTTACTATTTCGGCAAACATGGCATACACTAAATAATTCATAAAGATATTGCTCAATAATTAAACAACAAGTTGACCTTGGTAATTAAGATATATATATTTATTTTTTAATTAGATAATAGACGGTTTTTTAATTTTAATATGAAAGAATACTCTCACCAAGAAAGACTTCAAATGATATTTGCCGGAGAAATATTTCAAGCAATCTGGGGAAAATTATGACAGAAAAAAACAGAACGCAATTAGTTGATAATATTAGAATCGCCATACAAAATCTTAATAATGAAACGGATATTTTAAAAACTGCCATAGAATTGATTGATAGTTTCTCCGAAGATTTTAACTGGACTGGGGTTTATATGATGAGGGGAAACATATTAGAAGTAGGACCTTATATTGGACCAGAGACAGAACATAAAAAAATTGAACTCAATAAAGGCATCTGCGGTGCGGCCGCTTCCAAAAAAGAATCTATCATAGTGGATAATGTACATGATGATGACAGGTTTTTGGCTTGTTCATTAACTACCCGCTCGGAAATTGTAGTTCCGCTGATGGATAGTAATCGTTGCTTGGGTGAGATAGACATCGACTCCAACCACCCTTCAAATTTCAAAAAAGATGACCAGAAAATGCTTGAAGAAATTGCAGAAATTATAGTAAAAAGACTTAAGATTATAAAATAATTGTTGAATTAGTTTATTTATTTCAAGTATTTAAAATAAACTTAATTTAAGAGGTCTCTTTATGTTTGTTGGGATTATGTTACTTCTGATGGGTGTTTTAATGCTTCTGGAAAAAATGGGATTTATTTACGGCAGCGTTTGGAATTATTTTGTGCCAATTGCTATCATAGCCGTAGGGTTATCATTTATTTTTAATTCAAAAAAAAGAAA
>QNAD01000424.1 GCA_003641345.1 Candidatus Zixiibacteriota bacterium
ATTGTTTTTATTTTAATTTTGATAACTATCAAAGAATTATTGATACTCTGTTTTCAGCGATTATTTCATTTGGATTTATGTGGTTTACAGGCATTTACCAAATTTTCCAGAAGAACAGATACGATATAAAGTATTATAACATGCTCAGGTGGGGAGGTCTTTTTACAATCATAATATTTACAACTTCTACTTTAACAATTACTCTGGCAAGAGAAACGCGGCTATTTTTCCCGCCGTTTATGTTTATAATTCCTTTGACATTAATATTTATAAAAGATCATAGCCAGTTAATTAAAGAAATACTAAGTGATAAAAAATTTATTTTATTAAATTTAATATCTATTCCTATTTTTATTGGAATATCAATTTTTATAACTTTTTCAATATTTCCCAATTTTGAGTTTAGGGCTTGGAAAGATGGTAATCACGTGTTTTTAATTATAAATTTAACAATTTTTTTCTATTCTGTTTTCCTCGTTCTACTTAACCGGTTGAAACAATTCAAGTTTGCAAATAATAACAGTTAAAACTTGCTATTAAGGAGTAAAAAATTTATTTATCCGCATGACCCGAAGAGTAAAACAATCAAAATCTTTTCTTGCCCCTCTTGCAGAAAATTTTCTAAAAAAACTATCTTCAACCAATGATAGATTTCGAAGAAAAATGCTACACTATGGGTTGTGGGTAGTGGCGTTAATAGTTGTATATTCGTTAATGAGCGGCACTTATGGAATTCCACGGATTGTCAGACTGAAACTTGAAAAAGAGGCTCTTATATCAGAAAATAAGGAATTTATAGCTATTATTGTCGATACTGAACGCACTCGGGAAATGTTGAAAAATGACCGTAATTATATAGAAAATATTGCCCGTACTAAATATTTCATGGCTTATCCAAACGAGATAATATATCGTTATAGTGATAGGTAAAATGTATGCCGCTTGAAAAAACCGAAGCAATTATCCTTAAAATATTCAATTGGTCTGAATCTTCAAGAACAGTTCTGTTTTTTTCTAAAGAATATGGAAAATATGCTTTGGTGGATAAAGGCGGAAGAAATATCAAATCCAAAAGAGGCCGCCTTCAGCAGTTTTCTTTAATGGAAGTAACTTTTTATAGCTCAAAAAAAGAAAGTAGTGGGTATATATCCGATGTTGAACTGATAAAAATGTTTTCTATGGAAAAAGAAGGTACTTTGGGGCGACTGGCTTATGCATCGGCAGCCTGCGAGTTGTTAAATCTGCTTTTACCGGAAGAAGAACCTCAAATTACTCTCTATCAATATTTTGTCAGATATCTGAATAAGAACGATATAGTTGAAAAAAAATATATACCAGCAATTTTTATAGCTTTTTTTATCAGAACCATATCTCAATTAGGTTATCATCCTTCTTTTAACTATTGTGCTAACTGTAATAAAGAAATAAATTTTGAAACTCAAACGGGTTTTAATCTGTCCCCTGAACGGGGCGGGGTCATATGTCAGACTTGCAAAAAAGCAGGAGATTATTATATTCAACTTTCAAACGACAGTCTGAGACTGTTGAATGTTCTTCAGCGAGCATCACTGGACGAAGCCTCTTCTTTGCCGATAGGATTCAAACAGACCGGTGTGTTGTTGGAAGTTTTAGAGAAACTCCTTGCTTATCAGGCTGGTTTGAATTCCCGGTTGAAATCTTTGGAGTTTTTGAACAAATTAAAAAACAGTAATACTTTGGAATAGGATTTTAAAATTTTATGAGTGCAAAAAAGAAAACTAACGATAGCATGGAAAAAATCGTATCACTCTGCAAAAGACGCGGATATGTTTTCCCTTCTTCAGAAATATATGGTGGCTTAAATTCATGCTGGGACTATGGACCTTTAGGTGCCGAACTTAAGCGTAATCTGAAAACTTTGTGGTGGAACGCCATGACCAACAGGCGGAATGATATTGAAGGTCTTGATGCGGCGATATTGATGCATCCCGAAGTTTGGCATACCTCCGGACACGTGACCGAGTTTGTTGACCCGATGGTTGATTGCAAAAAATGTAAAGCAAGATTTCGTGCAGATCAACTCGAAGAAGCACGATGTCCGGAAAAACCGTCTAAATCACCGCTTGAAAATAACTGTGATTTAACGGAAGTCCGTAATTTTAATCTTATGTTCAAAACATTTATGGGACCAGTTGAGGATTCATCGAACACTATTTTCCTTCGCCCCGAAACCGCTCAGGGCATATATGTTAATTTTCTAAATGTAAAAAATTCATCACGTCAGAAAATACCATTCGGAATAGCCCAAATCGGTAAAGCTTTTCGTAATGAAATCACCCCCGGTAATTTTATTTTCCGCACCCGTGAGTTTGAACAGATGGAAATGCAGTTTTTTGTGCCTCCTACCGAAGATGAGAAATGGTTTGAATACTGGAAACAACAACGCTGGGAGTTTTATAAAGAGCTTGGTATAAACGAAAGTAAACTTCGCTGGCATGAACATGACAAAGATAATCTGGCTCACTACGCCAAAGCCGCTTATGATATTGAATATGAATATCCGTTTGGCTGGCAGGAACTCGAAGGTGTTCATAACAGGACTGATTTTGATCTCACGCGCCATATGGA
>QNAD01000425.1 GCA_003641345.1 Candidatus Zixiibacteriota bacterium
AGTCCGATTTTGAAGAAGTTACTGAGCAGGAATTAGAATTTGTCGAAACGGTTTCTGATACTTTCCATATTCCAATGGATGAGTACAAAAGATTACTTGGTTTTGTATTATATCCATTTGATAAAATCCCAAATTCTTCGAGAATATTAATTATTGATGATAATAAGGATTTTTCTCACCCAAAAGTAAAACACTTATTAAAAGAAGGATTGGTAGGGCAGATTCGCTTCTTTCACTTACATTTGACAAATCTGTATTTGTATAGATATATTGGAGATACAGAACTTTCTGCTAATGGACAAATCATACACAAAGATAAGGTTTATATCTTTAATTTTGGTGGGTCTATCCGTGGACCTAAAATTAAAACAATTTATTATAGTGATATTATTACGGTTTTTAGCCAAGATCAGATTACTTCAAAAATTGTTTATGAAGTAAAAGATTTGGAGTATCGTTTTAAAAGTGGAAAAATAGGGGTTCATACCATGTCGTTTACTGAGACATCTGGAAGACTTGTTGGGATAATGGGTGCTAGTGGAGCCGGAAAATCGACATTATTGAATGTGTTGAACGGGGCAAATGTGCCATATGCAGGCAATGTCCTTATCAATGGAATGAGTATTTTTTCGGAAGAAGAAAAGAAGTTGGAAGGATTAATTGGCTTTGTTTCACAAGATGACCTTTTGATTGAGGAATTAACAGTATTTCAAAATCTTTATTTCAACGCACGGCTTTGCTTTGATAATTATACGCGATTTCAATTAATACGCACTGTTTTAAAAGTGCTTAGAACTCTTGGTCTTTACGAGATTAGAGACATGAAAGTAGGCTCTCCATTAAACAAAAAAATTAGTGGTGGACAACGAAAAAGATTAAATATTGCACTTGAACTTATTCGTGAGCCTGCAATTCTTTTCCTTGATGAACCAACTTCAGGATTATCATCCAGAGATTCGGAAAATATCATGGACCTTTTGAAAGAATTAACTTTAAAAGGTAAACTGATTTTTGTTGTAATTCATCAACCATCATCAAACATTTATAAAATGTTTGATTCCATGTTGATTCTTGATAATGGTGGATATTTAATTTATGATGGTGTTCCGGTTGATGCCATTACTTACTTTAAATCATCAATGCATCAGGCGGATTGGAGTGAAAGTGAGTGCCCTGTTTGCGGTAATGTTAATTCTGAACAGATATTCAATATCATTGAAACAAAAGTGCTGGATGAATATGGGACACAGTCTATGACCCGAAAAATTTCATCAGAAGAATGGAATAAATTATATTTAGAAAACAAAGAAACCAAACAACAAAAAAAAGAAATTGATAAACAGGAATTAGTTTTGCCTGAAATTCAATTCAAAACGCCAAATAAACTAAAGCAATTTTGGATTTTTGTTAAACGCGATGTCCTGTCTAAATTGGCTAATTCACAATATCTTTTTATCAATTTACTGGAAACTCCCATTTTAGCGTTATCTCTGAGTTTTATTATTAAATATTGGGATATTGATGCCGTAAGTTCTGAAGGTTATAATTTTAGTAAAAATGACAATGTTCCCGTATATATTTTTATGGCTGTAATTATTGCTATTTTTGTAGGATTAACAGTAAGTGCTGAGGAAATTATTAAAGATAGAAAGATACTTAAACGGGAAAAATTTTTAAACCTGAGTTGGGGAAGCTATCTGTTCAGTAAATTTTATATTCTTTTGATAATCTCTGCTTTTCAGGCATTAACATTTGTGCTGATTGGAAATTCTATTTTGGAAATCAGAGGACTTTATCTGCATTATTGGATTATGTTGTTTTCTGCTTGGGCGTTTGCCATTATTTTGGGACTCAATGTGTCTGATAGCTTTAAAACAGCTGTAACAATTTATATTCTTATTCCTTTTCTGGTTATTCCGCAAATGATTTTAAGTGGCATTATTGTTAGCTACGATAAACTAAATCCGTTAATTTCTACACCGAGTGAAGTGCCATGGTATGGTGAAATTATTACTGCTCGTTGGGCGTATGAAGCGATGGCTGTTTATCAATATAAAAATAATGTATTTGAGGAAGTCTTTTATCCTTACGATAAGATTATTAATAATTGTAATTATAAGAAAGATTATTGGTTGGTAAGTTTGATGAACAAGGTTGATGGTTTGAAGCGAAACTTAGATAAGCCTGAGAAAAAAGAAGAAAACAGACTTGCTTTGGAAATGTTAAGGAATGAGATAATGATTGAGATGAAGGAAAACCCAAAATTTAAGTTTACACATCTCAAATACCTCACACCGGATAAAGTTACTTTGAAGGTGATAAAAGAAACCAAATTGTCATTAAGAAAATTAAAAGAATACTATATTAAAAAAGCTAAGATTACAAGTTTAAAGAAAGATAAAATTACTCGAGAAATGCAAGATACTGAGGAAAAACAGAAAGAGTTTTTAGAACATAAAAAAATATATACTAATGACAAACTTTCTGATTTTGTTCGTAATAAAAATACGATAGAAGGAATTGTTGAGTATCACAATAAGTTGTTTAGGAAAATAGATCCTGTCTATCAAGATCCGAAAAGCAAATTTATTAAAGCACAGTTTTAC
>QNAD01000426.1 GCA_003641345.1 Candidatus Zixiibacteriota bacterium
CATCTGTTTATCAGGGTCAAGAATCTCAAGAGTTTTAATAAGTGCTTGTGTCATAATATCATTTTTGTTTTCAATTTTGTCATCGGTTTTGATATTGTCGTACCAGCTCAAATCATCTGAGTTAACAATTTGATCCATCCAGATGAAGCGAACCTGTTTATATAAATCACCAAGTTCATCCTCGAACATTATTTTTTTAAGCTGAAGCAAAAAGAGTTCTACGAGCAAAGTTTCCCGCGAATCCTGAGTTGTAATGCCATCCCATTTTCTAAGACGGTCAGCATGTTTAGTGTCGCCAATAGTATCAAATAAATTTGCGATAACATCACGCCAGCGAAGTAAAAAGCTATCGGTCATATCCATCTGCATTTTTTGTATATGGTTTACGTTATATTTGTCCTGACTGTTAAATAATTCATTAAGTCTAAGAATTCTGTCCGGAAAATAATTACCATCAATTTTATAAGACAAATTTGAACGTTGAGATAAATTGTTGCAATTTCCAACCCAGCCTTGTTTAGGGTTCAACACATGAGGTGTCATGTCTATCGGATAAAAACCAAGCCACTCATTTTTTATTGACCAGCCGGTAAGAGGCAGGTTGCTGTTTTCTTTTTGGCGAATTGGCACCGGTGTACCAAGTTGATAACCGATATTGCCATTGCTGTCAGCATAAATCCAGTTGGCATCGAGTGCACCTAAGGCAGTTACCGTTTCACGGAATTTTTCAAAATTATTTACGCTGTGCAATTTAAAACCGGCTTGAACTGCCCGCTCAAGATCCACATCGAACCCCGCCCATCGCATCGAATAGGTTTTGTCTAGCGAATCTAATTCACTGATTATTGGACCATGTCTTGTTTTTTTAATATCATATATGACTGGTGACTTTTCTCCGGCAATTTTAATCGTATCGGTTTCAATGTCAAAATTTTCCCAACCGTTTTCAGTTAGGTACTGATTTGAATCTTCCGGATTAATTTTTTCCAGATAGTATTCAGTGATATCCACTCCGCCGGCAGTGAAAGAGAATGCCACCTGAGCGTTATGGCCCATAACAACAAATGGTAAGCCGGGTGTGGTGATGCCTAAGATATTTGTTTTGGTTTTTTTAATATGCAGACCAACATAATACCAGAACTCTGGTAATCGGGTTATTTCCAGATGAGGATCAGAGGCTAATATAGCCTTGCCAGATTCTGTACGTGATGGACTCACCGCCCATCCGTTTGACGAAACAGATTTAGTGAATGGTGTTTGATTGTTTGAGAACAACTGTTCATATAAAGATTGTTTTAATGATTTAAAATTTTCGGAATACTTATAATCAGTTATGGTCTTAATTTTACCTTCAGGAGCTTTATCTATAATTGATTCATTATTTGAAAAATTGCTGTATTCAATAGTTGTCGGAGCCCAACCAGGATAATCTTTAATTAGCAATTTTGCTTTCTCAACGCCTAATTTTTCTGCTGTTTTTACAAAGAAAAGATCACGGTTCATTAATGCATCGGAAAACCAACTTTGAAAACTCAAAATTGTAACCAAATCAGACACGGTCCACGGTTCAAAATCAATCTGCATCAAATAAAACTCAATAGGTAATGCCGCACATTTTTTGTAATATTCATTGATGCCTTTAACGTACGCATTTAATCTGTTGCGGTCATCATCATTTAGTTTGCCAACTGCCACCGCTGCCATTTTTGCATGTCCTACCAGTCTTTGCCGTTTATCATGAATTAATGCCGCTTTGCCTAAAAGCTCAGAAATTCTACCATGAGCCACTCGCCTGATTAGTTCCATTTGAAATAATCTATCCGAGGCATGAACATAACCGAGTGCAAAATATCCATCGGTTTCGGTCTCCGCCCATATTTGTGGTAACCCCATTTTATCATAGGTAATTTCTATATTATTTTCAATAGATTGCAAACTGATTGATCCATCAGTCTTAGGCAATGATAGGTTTAAGACAGAATAAAAAATCAGGAAAAAACCACAAACTAAAGCACCAATAATTATCAGCGAGCTGTAAATAATCTTTTTGAAATTTATATTCATTATTTTTTTGCTATTTGTTCTTTTTATAAGTTATCAGGCTTACTAACCAAACAGCAATAAAAGCCAAAATAAAAGCCGGCACCAGTTCATAAACCAGAGATTTGAGGCTGTCTATATTTTTCCATATAACCGTTACCAGAGCACCGGTTACCATGCCGGCTATTGCACCCTGTTTGGTTGTTTTTTTCCATAATAACATTAAAATAATCAGAGGTCCGAACGATGCTCCCAACGCAGACCATGCATATAGCACAAATTCAAATATCACTCTATTCTCTGTCAATGCAAAAATCACTGACACCAAAGCCAAAATTACCAAAACAATTCTATCAAGTTTTAATGTTTTTGAGAAATCTGATTCTGAATCTTTCTTTTTTTTGAAAAACGGAATTAAATCTCGTGAGATAGTCGATGACACTACTATTAGTTGTGAGTCGGCTGTGGAACATATAGCGGACACAATAGCCGCAATAACAAATCCTGCCAATACTGCCGGAAGAAGGTCGTTACAGGCGAGCGGTAAGGCTTGTTCCG
>QNAD01000427.1 GCA_003641345.1 Candidatus Zixiibacteriota bacterium
AGAACAAATGAATCCGATTGATAGAAGCACCAATGCAAATGACAGGGTAAAAGAAAAACCAAGGTGGTTTACCAGTAATCCGCCTGGGATAGAGAAAAATAATCCGATGGCTGCAATATTGTTTTGCATAGCAATATAGATGGGTCGTTCTTTTTCAGGTGCAATAATCAAAATTAAATTTTGAAATGCCAGTCGAGTACCATCAATTGAAGCACCAAGGAAAAAGAAAAGAATGGCGTACACCCAAAAAGAATGGGCAAAAAAAGCAAATGACAAGGCAAGAAACATTAATCCGTACGCAATTCTAACGACTGCTATATTATGGTTTTTTACGGACAAAAATCCCCAGATAAAGTTGCTTATTAATGCCCCAGACATTTGAATGGCAGCAAACGAACCAATAATTAATCCCGTTAATTGTATTTGTTTTTTTGCCTGCAAAATAATAAAGGGAGCCACAAACATAAAACTAAAAGCTAGTAACCGCGAAAATATCTGATACCTAAGAGATTTATCGGTTTTAAATAAAAAAACCGTATGCTTGAAAAACTCACTAAATTTATTTTCTTTTTCCCGTAATTCTTTTTTCTCCGGCTCTTTCACTGTCCCTGCAGAAAGATATCCGGAAGCCATGAATAAAGAACTCACTAAAAATAAATAAGCAAAACTGTCGGGTTTGTCAAAATTTTGGAGGATATAGGCAGCCAAGAAACCGCTGGAAACTGCTCCAACCCCTCCTAATATTTGTCGTAGTGCAATGACTCCTCCTCTATAAGATGGTGTAAATAATTTACCCATCAACTCCTGAAAATAAATAGTACCAAAACCAGCAGAAAAGGAAAAAGCAAACAACAAAAATCCAAACAACCAAAGGGTAAGAATTGGATAATCATGTGAGAAAAAAAACAAAACCAACCCCATAGAGAACCATGACAGAAAACGAACGACAAAAACTATTCGTAAATATTTTAACACCCGGACATATGCCTGTGTGTAAAAAGCAGCATATAATTGCATCAGAATACTTCCGCCACGCAAAAGAGATGAGAAAAGACCAATAATAACATTATTGGTTGTAAAATAATTTACAATTAACGGTAAGATGGTAGATGGCTCGGAAATACCGATTCCAGCATTATAGAAAAGTCCATGTAAAATGAATCTTAACCTATTCCTTGGTAAATTTTTTTCATTCAAAATATAAAATATATTGTTTTTCTAAAAAAAATTGTATTTTTACTTTTTGAAATTTACAAATAAACGAAATAAAATAACGCTATGATGAAATCAATTTATTTATTTATTATCCTAGCCATGGCATTTGGATTTTCTGCCTGCAATCAGAGTCAAAACAATAATAAACAGGAACAAACCGAACAAGAGTCACAACCACTTTCCATAAAAGAAATGGTAAATCAGTATGCTGTAATAGATTTAAAAACAGATTTGTCGCAATTAAGTGATAGCCAACGGAAGATGATTGGAGAACTTATTGAAGCGGCCAAAATCGTTGATAATATCTTTTGGAAGCAATCATTTGGCAATAAAAATGAATTATTTGCAAAAATTAAAGATGCTGACACCACAAAATTCATGGAGATTAATTATGGTCCATGGGACAGACTTTCCGGAAATCAATCGTTTGTAAACAATATTGGCAAAAAACCATTGGGAGCAAATTTTTACCCTGAGGATATCAAATATTTTCCATTTATTCAATTACCCTTCCAGGATAAGCTAAGTATGTACACACTGCTTGCCCGCGATAAAAACAGAGACCTTTATACAATTCCTTATCATGAAGCATACAAAGAAGAAATTGCACAGGTTGTTGACCACATGCAAAAAGCTGCTGATCTTGCCGAAAATCAGGCGTTTAAAGATTATCTACTGAAAAGAATAAAAGCATTACAAACTGACGAATATTATGAGAGTGACGCTGCATGGGTTGACATGACAGATAATCTAATTGATTTTACTGTCGGTCCTTTTGAAAATGAAGAAGATCATTTCTTATATCTTAAAGGTGCTTATGAAGCATCTGTAATGATAAAAGATGTGGAGTGGACAAATAAATTCGCTTCGTATATGTCATTCTTACCTGACCTGCAAAAAGAATTACCTGTAGAAAGTGCTTATAAATCACAGAAAATGGGTATTAATTCAGGGATTGTTGTTCGTAATATTTTATACAATGGCGGTTACAGTAATGCCGGACCAAAAAATATTGCACTGACTCGTCCTACCGACGGTAAAATTCAAATGGAAAAAGGAACCAAAAAATTACAGTTTAAAAATGTAACCGAAGCCAAATTTCAAAAAATTCTCTATCCTATTGCCGAACTGTTGATGGATAGCTCACAGTTAAAAAATGTAAAATCTAATTCTTTCTTTGAAAACAATTTATTTTTTGAAATCTGTAATGGGATGTTGCTGACTCAGACTATTGACGACAAAGGTCCTGTAAAAGAATCATTGAACGAAACTTATAATGTTATCAAAAACTTAAATAATGATGTTTTGCGTTTGTTTCTTATTCGCAAACTAAACGAAAAAGGTATTTTAGAAGAAAGTGATATCAATGATAATTTTGCTAC
>QNAD01000059.1 GCA_003641345.1 Candidatus Zixiibacteriota bacterium
CCGGATCAAGCAGATTCTAACGGTGATGGTATTGGTAATGCCTGTGGTTGTTGCCAGCAACGTGGCGATTTCAATGATGTTGATAATGCCATTAATATTTCTGATGTTACTGCTTTTGTTGATTATCTATTTAATGGTGGTTATATGGCACCTTGCGAGGAAGAAGCTGATGTTGATGGCGATGGGAGTGTTGGAATCAGTGATTTGACCTGTTTGGTCGATTATATGTTTGGTGGTGCTCCGGAATGTGTGGCTGATTGTTATTAAAATATAATTTGTAAAAAACGAAAGAATTATCTATATTATTCGGGTAGGGTTGATTAAACTCTACCCGTTCTTTTTTGAATTTTTACAAAAATAGTGGAGGAAAAAATGAAGAAGTTAATCCTCACTTGTGTAATTCTTTTAGGTTTAATAAATATTTCTTCAATATATTCAAATAACTTGCCTTTAAGGAATAATAATACAATAAAAATAGACCACTCAGTTTTAAATCTTCCGGTGAGTAAAGCAAATGATCCTTTCTGTGATGAATATAAAAATTACTATGGTACCAGTGATATATATTGGGCATGGAAATTTCCAAATTCTTATGGAGACGATCAATATAGTATGCGTTTTACTGTTGATAGCGAAGATTTTTATTATCCCGCTTCGGCTGCCATTTTATTGTATTCTACTTTTATGAGTGGTACTCCGAATTTAAAAGTATATCTATGGGACGACAATGAATCAGGGTTGCCATGCAATAAACTTGATTCTGCAATAATATATTTTGCTGATTTACCGACAGAACCTCTTGCTTATGTTTTTCCTGAATTTCAAAATTCAAGAAGGGTATTTTTTCAGGGTGAAAGTTTTCATATAAGTGTTGCTGTTGACGGAATAGATGGGGATACTTTGTCAATTGTTTCTGATAATGCAGATGGAATTCATACCGGTGAACGAAGGTCAAGTTTTTATGTTGATGATACCTGGTGGAACTTTGAAGATTCATGGGGTGCTGATTATATCTTCTTTATGGATGTTAATCAATGCAATTCAATCGAAAATCCAAACCCTCATACAATTCATGTTCCCTCGGAATATGAAACTTTGCAGGAAGCTATATTTGCCAGTTTTGAAAATGATACTGTTGAAGTTTCCGATGGCATATTTACCGGAGATGGCTTTAGAGATTTGACGATTTTATGGCCTATTGTGATAAAGTCTGCCAATGGAGCGGAATACACAACGATTAATATTGATTCCGAAGTTGGTCTGGAAAACTATGAAAATTGGCACAATGCTATCAATTATATTGCTGCTTTTAATTCAGGGATTGAAATTGATGGATTTACATTTATCAATGGACATACTGAGCGTGGCGGAGCTTTAAGAATAATAGGCGGGGCACCTGTTATTAAAAATTGCATATTTAAAAATAACTCCGTAGGCACACTGTATATGCCGACGATGGTCAGATTTGGTGGTGGAATTTACAGTTCGCATAGTTCTATGATAGTAGAGAATTGTCTGTTTGTAAATAATACTGCAGCTCTTGGAGCAGGGATATTTATTGAAGGTGATGGATATCCGATAATTAATAAGTGTACTTTCTTCGGCAATGACGGTACAGCAATTAATGTTAGCGGTACCAGTTACGGGAATAAAGCAAGACTTGATCCCACTATGGTAACGATAAGCAATTGTATTATTTCTTATAGTACACACAAAGCGATATTTGTTAATGAACTTGCCGGTTACTATTCAGCCGATGTTGATCTTCAATGTACTAATATTTATGGTAATCAAAATGGTGATTATGTCGGTTATATTGAATCGTTATTAAATGATATGGGGAATATCAATTTAAATCCGTTATTTTGCGATACAGCGAATTTTGATTTCAGTATAGACTCATTATCACCATGTGCTCCTAACTCGGTTCAGAATAGCTGTGGTGTGCTGATAGGGTTATATTCACCGAGTTGTCAGCAATGTATTGATGCTGATAATGATTTAATTTGCAATGAGAACGATAATTGTCCCAATGTAGCAAATGTTGATCAGATTGATTCTGATAATGACGGTATTGGTGATGTTTGTGATAATTGTCCTAATGACCCTGAAAATGATATTGACGGCGATGGTTTCTGTGCGGACATAGATAATTGTATAACGACATATAATCCTTCCCAATCTGACATAGATAGTGATAATGTTGGTGATGTGTGTGATAACTGTGTTGATACATACAATCCAAACCAAACCGATCAGGATGATGACGGAATAGGGGACGAATGTGATAGTTGTACTGATACCGATAACGATGGCTGGGGTGACCCCGGTTTCACAAATAATACCTGTCCTGATGATAATTGTCCTTTATTAGCCAATCCATCTCAGACCGATACCGATAACGATGGAATCGGGGATGAGTGTGATCCTTGTACTGACAGTGATGGCGATGGTTTTTATGATGCTGATTTTCCTTCTCCGTTTTGTGAAAGGGATAACTGTCCCGAGTTATATAATCCTGATCAACTTGATGCTGACTTAGATGGTATCGGAGATATTTGTGATAATTGTATCAATACTCCCAATGTCAGCCAAGACGATACTGATGGCGATAGTTTTGGAGATGCTTGTGATAATTGCCCGATTGTGGTAAATGTATTGCAGGAAGATATAGATTTTGATTTGGTTGGTGATTCCTGCGATAATTGTGTCGATACCTATAATCCAAGTCAATCAGATTTCGACAACGATGGAGTGGGGGATGCTTGCTCATCTTCCGACTGCTGTGAGATTAGAGGTGATTTTAACGGTAGCGGTGATTTTACGATTTCTGATTTAACTAATTTAGTAAATTATATGTTTAATAGCGGTGATGGACCTGTTTGTTTTGCGGAAGGAGATGTTACTGCCGATGAACAGATTACTATTCAGGATTTAACCTGTATGGTTGATTATCTGTTTGGCGATGCTCCTGAATGTGTGATTCCTTGTCCGTAAGAATATTTAAATTGTTCCAATGGAGTTATTGTATAATTAAAAAATTATGTGATTAATAAAAGCCACCGAGCGGAGTCGAACCGCTGACCTACTGATTACGAATCAGTTGCTCTACCAACTGAGCTACGGTGGCTTAGAGCGTCAAATATAAATATTTATATTTAAGTATCAAGTTAAGATTATAAAATTTTGTGAGCTACCCATACATTAGGCTCGATATATTTACCTGTGTTGTTAGATAAGTCTATCTCAATCGGTTTTAAAGCACCTGGGATAACATACTCACCTGACTCATAAAATTTTAGCTGTGCCCATTCTTCCCATTCTTTGACCGAGCCGGATATAGTCATTGCTTTATGGCATGGTTTAATAATTTTTCCGCCCAGTTTGGTGTGTACTCTCAGCCATGGATCAAAGGGGAGACCTTGGTCGTTTTCCCATTTTATATAATTATCAATATGAGTTAACGGATATTTTGGTTTGAAATTTGGTCGAACCGGAGCTACCAGATAAAGCAGTCTGTTTTTTTTAGTAATACCTATCATATACTCAACAATCTTTGAGCTTAAGCCCTGTCCCAAATATTTAGGATCAATCATGATTTGCAAAGCGGAGCAGAAATTAGGTGTTAGCTTATTTTCAATATCCCGAAACCCTTTTTCCAACACCCAGTCCCAGCCTTTATCAGGAAGGTCTTCGAGAGGTTTGTCCCAATGAAATGGAATACAGTTTCCTACAGCAATTAATTTATCACAAGTTATATCGATGGCACCGAATTGGAAATCTGTTAATCCTGAATACAATTTCCCGAAATATTTGCCGGCAATTGGATCATGAAGCATAAATTCCGGCCATACTTTTCTTGCAAGTGCCATTTCTTCTTTAATTATCAATTCATTTTCAGAAGCTGTGAAAATTTTAAAATCTTTTGAAATTATCATTGTTTGTTTATCCATCTGTTTTTAAGTTAATTAATATAAAAATATTTTTAATATTTCAAAGGAGATTTTATGAGTAACGAAATGCCCTCTCATCATGGTATTAATGGTGAATCTGAAAAGAAATTTCCCAATAAAACAATTGAATTACTTTTAACTCGTTCCAGTTGCCGAAGTTTTGAGGATAAACCAATTCCTGATGATGTTTTAGAATATGTATTAGACGCAGGGGTTCATGCACCTACAGGTGGGAATTTACAACCATATTCGATAATTAAAATCAAAGATAATAAAGTAAATACAAAATTAGCAGAAATGTGTTTTCAGGATTTTATCGGTCAGGCGCCTGTTAATTTATTATTCTGTATAGATTGGTATCGTCTTAAACGATGGGCAGAAATTGAGATTGCTCCTTTTTCTGCCAATGAATCGTTTCGACATTTTTGGATTTCATTTCAAGATGTAATTATAACTGCACAAAATATTTGTACCGCTGCTGATGCGATGGATTTGGGGTCGGTCTATGTAGGTACTGTCGTGGAATGTCTTGAAGATTTATCCGAAATGTTTGAACTCCCTGAAGGTGTGATACCGGTAGTGCTTTTATGTCTGGGCTATCCGAAACATCGTCCGCCGGTAAAAAGAAAACTTGGTGTTGAAACAGTAGTACATAATGAAAAATATAATATCCAGTCAGATGAAATTATAAAAGATGCGTATGATAAAAAATATCAACAGATGAAAGTTGATATAAACGATGAAAGAATGACGCAGATGAAAATTGTCTGTAATAAAGTTCATAATCGAGAGTTTGCGGAGAAGTGTAAAAATAAAATATTGGAGAATGGTTATATTAGTCCGGCTCAGAGATATTTTGGGCTACACTATCGTGCCGATGAACTACCTGGGAATAACGAACAATTTGTAAAAACAACTGAAAAACTTGGTTTTAATTGGTTTAAAAAAGCCGAATTTTAATAAGCAAATAAGTCATTGTTATAAAAACAGATAACAATCACATTCTAAATATCTAAAAAGAATAATCGAATTCAGTTGATTATTCTTGCCTTAACTTATATCATACTGTTGTTAATAAGTAAATGCTTTTCTATGAATATTGAAAGGTTAAAGTATGTTAGTTGATAAAGATATAAAAAATGATATGACCAAATGGGAAGTAACTGACCATGTATTAGGTCTGAAATCTTCGATTATTAGAGAGATTTTGAAATTTTCTTCGCAACCTGGAGTTATATCTTTTGCAGGCGGATTGCCTGCGGCAGAATTATTTCCAATTGAAACCATGAAAAAAATTGCAGACGATGTCTTGACCAAATATGGTAAAGAAGCGTTGCAATATACAATTACCAAAGGAATAATTCCTTTAAGAGAATTACTTGCCAAAAGAGCTACGAGTCAGGGAATTACTTCTACTCAGGATAATATCTTAATAACTTCCGGTTCTCAACAGGGAATTGAATTAGTCGCAAGGGCGTTTATTGAACCGAATGATTATATTTTAACTGAAGACCCTACTTATGTGGGAGCGCTTCAGGCATTTAATTATTATCAAACCAAATATGCGACGATTGAGATGGATAGCGATGGTATGATTATTGAAGATGTGGAAAAGAAAATAAATGAATATCATCCAAAATTCATTTATACTATTTCCAATTTCCAAAATCCGACCGGAATTACTATGTCATTGTCACGAAGAAATAAATTAATTGAAATTGCGGCTAAATATAATCTTCCGGTTATAGATGATAATCCGTATGGCGACATTCGTTTTTCCGGTGAAGCATTGCCTTCTTTAAAATCTATTGGCGGTGATTCAGTTATTGATTTAAGAACATTTTCAAAAACATTAGCACCCGGATTTAGAATTGGATGGATTAATGGTCCGGCTGATATGATCAATATTTTTGAAAAAGTTAAGCAGTGCACTGACCTTCATACAAGCACTTTTGGACAGTATATGGTTTGTGAGTTTCTTTCTCAGGGATTGCTTGAACCGCATATTGAGATTATAAAAAAAGATTATCTTGTTAAGCGAAATACGATGATTAATGCTCTTAAAGAGTATTTTCCCGAAGGTATAAAATGGACTGAGCCGGATGGTGGTTTGTTTCTTTGGGTTGAGCTTCCGGAACATATGTCTTCGAAAGATCTTCTTCAGAAAGCAGTGGAAATGAAAGTAGCCTATGTTTATGGTTCTCCATTTTTCCCTAATGGAAAAGGCGAAAATACGCTGAGGATGAATTTTTCAACTGCTTCCAAAGAAGATATTGTTGAAGGTGTAAAACGCTTGGCGAAACTCTTTAAAGAAAACATGTAAAGCTTGAAAGAATAATATTTCAAAAACCTGCTTATTTAAGCAGGTTTTTTTTATTGATTGAAAAAAATTAGATTGATATAATTAAATATGTTGAAGTTTGCTAAATATCACGCATTAGGCAATAGCTTTATTGTTCTTGATGAATTACCGCCCAAAAAACCAAAGAAAGATTTAGAAAATTTAGCTATCGAGCTTTGTGATAGTTCGTTTGGCGTTGGAGCTGATGGAATTATAATATTATCGGATTCCAAAAAAGCGGATTATAATTTTGATATTTATAATGCTGATGGAAGTTGGGCGGAAAAATCCGGAAATGGTTTGCGTTGTGTGGGGTTGCATTTATATCTAAATAGAAAACGAAAAAAATGTACAATAGAGACAACCAATTCTATTGATGAGGTAATATTTGACAATCAAATTAAGCCAGAATACTTTTTTAAGACAACCTTAGGAACTCCTGAATTTGATACTGGATTAATTCCGGTTAAAACAAAGCAAAAATATTTAATAAATTCTCCGATGAAAGTCAGCGGTTATAATTTTCCAATGACGTGTTTATCTATCGGCAATCCACATGCGGTTCTTTTTGTAAATAAATTTGATTTTGACTGGCAGGTTCTTGGTGAGGAGATTGAAAACCTTTCTCAGTTTCCAAACCGAACTAATGTGGAATTTGTTAAGATTGTTACTAAAAAGAAAATAAAAGTCAAAGATTGGGAGCGGGGTGCAGGTCCAACTGGTTCATCGGGAACCGGAGCTGCGGCTTCTGTTGTTGCAGGAGTTATGAATGGACAGTTAGATAGAGAATGTCAGGTCGATTTTGAAAAAGGTTCTTTATATATTAATTGGCACTCCGATAATGATATTGTAGAGTTGTCCGGTCCGGTTGAATTTATTTGCAAAGGAACTTATAATATCTGATGTTTTCCTTTAATGACATAAAAAAACTGAATCTAAAAGGAAATGTCCTTCCTTTATTTAAGAGAATCCCTGCTGATTTGGATACGCCGGTTTCAGCTTATATGAAACTCACCCAAGGCAAGAGAGATTCTTTTCTTTTAGAATCTGTCGAAGGTGGTGAGAAGCTGGCTCGTTATTCTTTTTTAGGATTTGATCCTTTTTTGATAATTGAAGGAAATCAGGATACTGTAACTTTAAAAAATGGAAAACAATCCAGAGAGTTGGATGGTAGGCCAGATCAATTTATAAAAGAACTTTTCAAATTTTATAAACCAGTAAGAATTGAATCTTTACCTCGCTTTACAGGAGGCGGAGTAGGTTTTTTTGCTTATGATACTATTCGTTGGATGGAAAAAATACCGGACAATAACCCCGATCATATTCAATTTCCTGAGATTCGTTTTGGTTTGTTTAAGAACATTGTTGTTTTCGACCATCTTAAACAGGAGATTATTGTTGTTGCCAATATTCTTCATGATAAAGAAGATTCCGGTTTAAGGGATAAATATAAACAAGCGACAGCCGATATTGATGACATTGTTAAAAAATTAAATTCTCATGTCTCTAATAAGCGTGAAATCAAAAAATCAAAAACAATAATTAAACCGAGTTATACCAAGGAAGAATTTTGTTCTTTAGTTAAAAAAGCCAAAAAATATATCAAAGAAGGTGATATTTTTCAGGTGGTTTTGTCACAGAGATGGCAGCTAAATTCATCCAAAGACAGCCTTTCTGTTTATAGGCGTTTGCGAAGAATTAATCCTTCTCCTTATATGTATCTTTTAAATTATGGTGATGATGCTATTATTGGGGCATCGCCTGAAATGTTGGTTAGAGTCGAGAAAAATGTTATTGAAACCAGACCTATTGCAGGAACCCGTCCTCGAGGGAAAAACGAACAGGAAGATAATGTTCGGATAAAAGATTTATTGTCTGATGAAAAAGAACTTGCGGAACATACTATGCTGGTTGATTTGGGCAGGAATGATCTCGGTCGGGTTAGCGAACCGGGGACAGTTGTATTAAAAGATAAAATGATAATCGAAAAGTATTCTCATGTTATTCATATTGTCAGTTCAGTTGTTGGAAAATTGAAAAAGAAAATTTCCCCAATCGACGGACACTTTGCGTGTTTTCCTGCTGGAACTGTAACCGGAGCACCTAAGATAAGAGCGATGGAAATTATTGATGAATTGGAGAAAGAGCGAAGAGGGGTGTATGCCGGGACTATTGCTTATTTGGATTTTTGGGGGAACCTTGATTCGTGTATAGCAATAAGAACTATTATTAAAAGAAAGAATAAATATTTTGTTCAGGCAGGAGCGGGAATAGTAGCTGATTCTAAACCGACAAAAGAATTTAAAGAAACCGAATCAAAAGCAAATGCCTTGATTGAGTCTATTGTAGGGGAAGACTGATGCTTTTAGTTCTGGATAATTACGATTCATTTACATACAATCTCGTGCAGTATTTTGGTGAGTTAGGAGCTGACCTTGAAATATTTCGCAATGATATGATAACTGTTGAAGAAATAATTGATAAAAAACCACAAGGTATTGTGCTCTCACCCGGACCGGGGCGGCCTGAAAAAGCAGGTATTATGAATAAACTTATTAAAACTGCACAAGGCAAAATTCCTATTTTAGGTGTATGTCTTGGACATCAGGCGATAGCTCAGGTGCATGGGGCAAAAATAGGTTATGCACCTAAATTAATGCATGGGAAAACCTCGGATATTACTCATGATAATTCTTCGCTATTTAA